>JAUVKP010000030.1 GCA_030596185.1 Fidelibacterota bacterium
GTCAATTTAACAGCCCCACCAGCACACGATAGCGAGGCTTTTATATAGTTGCAGTAAGAAGGGTTTACTTGTTCAAGACCATTTGAGCGGCACGTACGGTATTATCAACCTGTAGCTGATATACATACACACCTGAAGCAAGATCACTGGCATCGAACATAACATTATGATGTCCGGATTCCATACGATCATTGGAGATCAGCATTGAAACGCGTTCACCTTTAACATTAAATACTGTCAGTGTAACCATACCCGATTCTTCCAGCGTAAACGGAATGATCGTTGCCGGATTGAACGGGTTAGGATATGCTTCACCCAATTCAAAAGAAGCGGGATTAAAAATATTGCGAACACCGGTTGTGTAATCGTTATCCAAAATAATAATGGGATAAGTAAATGAACCGGCTGATACTGATGAAGTATAAACAACTTCGTCTTCAACATCATCATCCACATTAGCTATATCAATAACACTCCAAATTCCACCACTTGCACTTGAAAGTGAACCTGTATCTGCAAATGTTAATTCCCAGTTGCTAGGATCAATGATCTCACCTGAGCCATCATATTCAACACGGAACATCATAGCATTGGGAGGACCTGAATAGCGTGAACCGAATACAAAATCCATGTTACCATCACCATCAATATCACCATGGTCTCCACCGATAATTCTTCCACCATCCAGGTAGTCAGTACCGGCAAGATCAAATAGTGGAACTCTATTAAGTGTATCACCTATCTCGTAACAAAGCCAGATCATACGAGTCGTATCACCATAAAAATATTCGCCAACCAGGATCTCATTGGTTCCATCACCATCTACATCACATGATTGAGCTGCATCAAATGAAATACCACCGGGAAGCGGATCCATTTCTGAATAGACATATTCAGTTCCGGACCATTTTACTTTTGAGATCTTTACTTCATCAAAAAAATATGCACTTGAGCCTATGACAGCTACATCCCATTTATTATCTCCACCATAGATTGCTACATCAGCTTGTGAATATTCCATTGTCCAAACTTCTGTTCCCGCACCATCATCCGGAATATCATCAACAGAACATATACCAAAAGTCAAATCTGATTTACGAGAAGCAAAAATAATTTCATCAACACCATCGGCATCAATATCAGTTATTTTCCAAGAAACCGGACGAATATTTACTCCATCTGCATCTGCAATGGTCCATACACTGTGAGGTTCCCATTTCAGAGTCGTAGGGTTCTGAATACCAAAGTTATCACCACCTGCATGTTCATAAACCCAAATTCTGTATGGGTTACCTGCACCGGCATTGACAATACCCCAGGTCAGTTCCATTTTACCATCGTTATCAAGGTCTGTTATAGCTAGTGTAGGCCATGTGTTTTGTGTAATGGTCGGATCAAAATCTTGAGCATTTGCCATCCATACGACTTCATAGTCTGTTTCTCCAACAGCACGCTCTAGTTTGTAAATTTTAGGAATTAATTCACCGGCATCAGAATCATTCCAATTGTCATTGACCCAATAGATCTCAGTGGCTCCATCTCCATCTATATCAACGCCGGCGATCAGATTCCCTGTACCTCCAACGTTCACAGAGGTGTCCGGTGGAGCAAATTCTGCTACACGGGGAATTACTGCAAAAGCCAAGGAAGTGACGAGGACAAGCATAATTGTCATTCTTAACAAATTCTTCATCGTTTTCTCCTTTTCTATTTAGTTAACAACTATATATTAAAACCAAGTGACAGCCGATTGGTAAGTCCTAAGTTACCAAGAGCTGATATTGCATAATCAATATTGATCATATTCCATTTAAATCCAATACCGCCGCTTAAACCACCTTCATAGGCGGATAATTGATAACCGGCACGAACAAATACCATATTATCGTAAGCATATTCCACTCCGATATTGTATTGCTCTACATTATCATTCGGGTGAACCATATCCATTGCTGCAATAAGCTTACTGGCACCTCTGTTTATGACATCAATAACCGCTCCAAAGCGAAATGTCATAGGTAATGACCAACTATCGAAAGGTACTTCTATTCCGGTCAGGTAAGATCTTGCATAACTATAATCAATGTATGACCCGTTGAATTGAACCTTATTGGAAAAGTTCATGATGCTCATACCGATCTTCAGATTACGGAAATTGGCACGATATAAAAGTCCAACGTCCCATGCAACTGTCGTATATCCATTAGCCCCATAACGTTCATTGACTAATTTTGCCGTCAAGCCGATGGATACTTTATCTGTCAAATATCGTCCATAACTCAAGCCAATACAATAGTTGCTCATTTGCAACATTTCACCCGTACCATCCGGAGCTTGTTCAGTGGTTATTTCCATATCACCAAAATTTACATATTTGGTATTTATTGAAAACACGCCAATTTTAGGATTATTATAAGCATATGATAAACCACCGACATGTATACCCGCCGGCCATTGATTATATGCCGCGTAAATATCGTTTGAATTGCCGTCAACCAAACCGGCGGGATTCCAGAATACTGATCCGGATCCGCTTGTTATGGCTGCCACGGCTTCTCCCATTGCTACTTCCCTGCCTCCGACACCTACGGTCAAAAATTGACCGGTGGATGTTCCCACCGGAGCAAAGTTTTCCGCATAGCCCATAAGGCTGAATGCAATCAAAAGTAATATGATGATATTTTTTTTCATTGTTGTCTCCTGCCTTATCGAATAATTACGAATTTACCGCTTGTCTGTCCATAACTCTCGGCAGATACCGTAAATAGATATACACCGGGTGCCGCTTCTTGATTATTCCTGGTAACAAGATCCCAAATTGCAGTCCCTTGCCTCTTATCAGGCAAATTCTCATTGGGTCCCGAAACACGAGCATCAGATTCTCTAACTTCAGCAACATAATCACCATCAAGAGTATAAATTTTAATAATTGCATCTTCCGGTAGATTAATGAACATAAGCTGATGTTTCCAGGGTGAGGTACCTGAACTTGGAATAGGGTTATTCCAAGATGCCGAACCAATATATGGATTTGGTACAACTTTGACATCATCCAAAGAAAGAGCGGGTTCTGAGGTTGGTGTTAGTGATTGATAAAATGCTTCAGATGAAGGTATGGTCCCATAACCCGGTACATTATTCGAAATGGTTTGAACACAGTAATAATAATCAAAACCGTAAAGCATAGCGGTTGTATCTTTGAATAAATAGGTGCTGCTGCCACCCAAATTTGATGACGGCGGCCAAGTAGCTGACCCTACTTCAAACCTTTGAACTTCATCCCAAATAAACGTACCGTTAGGTTGTTTTCTGTTACACCTGATGACACGGTAACCATTGAACTTACTATGTGTCTCGGGAGTATCATCCCAAGTTAGATCTACGCTACCGTCATCAATTTCTTCTGCAAGATCAAAAGCAACAGGAGGTGCAACCAATTCATCTAGATCCATATTGTAATCATTATCAACAATATATTGAGCCATTAACATTATTTTGTTTAACTCGATCAAAGAATAGATACCACCTTCCAATTGATCACCACCCACTCCATAAGCAATGGTTACTACAACTGAGTCACCCGATTTTAAGGTATCAAGCGAACCATAAGTTGTTATTGTTCTGTAATCTTCAGGATAAAAATAACCATTTTGCCATTGAGAATAAACGGGATTAACCGCTTCTGTGATATCATAAAAGTCGTTAACATTGATGTAATCATTCCATCTTTCATTATCATCTTGGGGATCATCATGTATGGTACAGGTAACATATGATTTCGGTGCTAATTCCGGTACACTTTTTAACATTCTCCATCCCAGGAATCCGGCACTGTTAAGGCTTCCATCGATGTCAGGATTTCCAAAATCGTCATCGATATAGTCATAATCAAAATCTAAAGGTAAAAGAGAGGTTTCCAGACCCCAATCTGTTGCTTTTACATCTAAATTATCACCATCCCACATAAAAGTCATTTTCGAATCTAAGGGGTAGGTTTTCAATGAATCCAACATAAAGGGTTCAGCTTCTGCTTGCCGACGCATATAAGGAACCAGCGTTACCCAATCCCATCCACTGTATGTACCATTATAGTCTTCATCATTTGCATCATCTATCGTAAAGGTAGAATTATTATTGCTTAAAGCATGATCATCCTGATTCACACGTTGATCTTCAACCGGCCAATCTGCTCGTTTAGCAACATCTCCATCCATACGTATCGTAAAATTGAAATCATAAAGATCTCTCATAACATCGGGGACATAATCTTCATTACTGTCAAGACCTACATTTTTAATGGTATATTCGACAATAATAAAATCATCGGCAATGGGGTTACTCCAGGCATATGTTCGTTCTTCAATGGTTACACCCAATGGTTGATCACCGGTTTTTGATAGTGTTCCTGCAACATCCCAATATTTTGTATAAGTATCTTGTTCGGAACGCAGCCCCGGGGTCATAACATGGATGGAATCCAATGGTGCATATTCACCATCTCGTTCATTTAGTACACTATGTTTCATTGTTGTACCATCTTTATAACCGGCAGATAGCCATAAGGTACCTGAATACAAATATGAGTTACCTGACCCACCCGGCCATTCGCAAGAGGGATCAGGAGTCGTGTAACTATCGTCACCAAATTCTCCATGATTTGTAATACGATTCCACATCATCCCAATTTTCTGCACAAAGGTATCATAAGAAACTACATTATATTGAGCTGATAAGCTACCCGCTATAAGTAGGATCATGCAGAAGATTAATATTTTATTTTTATTTATTTTCATCAATTTCTCCTTTATCACTAGAACTGTATCGACAGACCGGCTCGGAACTGACGCGGATCATTATAGACTTCGGGGTTATAAATGAAAGAATTGTCAACATCGCGGTCAACAATTGCAGCATCATTTTCCTGATTATAGAATCTACCTGATCCTATATAGCTGATATACATAGAATTAAGAACATTATATACATCAACAAAAACATTCATTTTAACCGGTCCCATCTTAATCAGACGATTAATCCGGAGATCAACGTTATATTTCCAAGGCAATCGAAGATCATTGGTCAAACCGGTTCCGTATGAGGAATACGGAAGACCACTATTGATATCTACCTGTATATTTGCTCGCCAGTTCCTTAGTAAAGGAGATAAACGGGCTGGAGTTTTAAGTGTAACATTTGCATTGATCGTATGTGTCTGATCATAACTTAATGGAAACATCTTTTGATCTGCTTGAAATAATGGAGCATTGTAATCATTATACAAACGGCCCTGTGCCGAAGAGTAAGTATAATTTATGGATGCACCCCAAAAATCTGTTAGAGCTTTGTATAATGCAAATTCAACACCTTTAATATTGGCGTAATCGGCATTTACATAAATATTTCCATCACTCGATGTATTAATAAAAACGTATTTTTGATAGTTCATCAGGTTGGTTACATCTTTATAATAACCTGTAATTGATACTTTCAAAGTCGGTGTAAAAAGGTGTTCCAAAGAGATATCATAAGAAACGGTTTTTTCAGGTTCCAATGAAGGGTTGCCAATATAATTACCGGTTGTCGTCAGATTATCATACATGAGATTTCTGTATAGATAGTAAGAATCGGGACGTTGGAAATAATGTCCGTATGTGAACATCACCTTGTCTCTATCCGTGATCGGGTATGAAATACCGAATCTGGGTGAGATCTGATGAGATGGTTTAGCTTCTTGAGGATCTGTCAGGGCCGGTAAACCGGTTGCGGTATCAATTAATGAGAACGGATTCTCAAAATCACCCGGATATATAACCGGATCACCAAAGCCACTTGGATTAAAGTAATCATAACGTAATCCAACAAGTGCGACTAATCCCTTAAATTCCATTTTATCCTGAACATACATTCCAAGATCAAGATTATCCTCTGACCAGATATCTGTTCTGAAATAGTTTCTTGAATAGCTTGTGTCTACCGGGTCAAAAGAAATGGTTGTCCATGAGATATTTTTCACATCCATATTGTTATGAGTGAATTCAAAACCACCACGCACCTGATGATTCTGCGTTACCTGACTTTCAATATCAAATTTCAATTTATTAACCCGAGAAGCCTGATCACGGTAACCGGGATCATCTCCACCTGTCCACCACACATTGTTTTCTCGTGTCCTGTTCTCATAATACGGACCTTCACCATCGAAATCCCAATTCAGGAATTCCGTCACATCACCATCACCGTCACGATCATCTACATCGCGGACACCATAAAAATATTTTGAACTCATATTCTGATATTTAAATTCATAATATGTCTTAGAACTCAATTGATGGGTAAATCCCAGATTCAAGGTATAGGCTTGTCGTTCACGATCCCAGAGATGATCTTGTATTCTGGCATCGGTATATACTTCTTTAAAGCGAATTTGATCTCGTGAGGTTAAAGTATCACCCTTAATAACTACTTCATCATAACGTCCTATCTGAAAGGCGGTATCTTGATAAAGTTCAGGATTGCTAACATAATGATAAATAATAGCCGTATCCCTTCTATTACTCGGATCGGGATCGTAATACCACAGATCATCCCAATATTCATCTGAGGGACCATACTTTGATGCGTAAATATAAAAATCATCGGAATTTGATGCCGAGTACATAGCTGAAGCAGTCAGCTTCATTTTATCGCTAAGCTTCGCCGTCAACTTTCCGTAATATTTTTCACTTGAATAGTTGTTATTAATAAAATAATCTTGGGTCTCATTGGTCACATCTGCCGATAATGCAAAGGTAATCCTATCACTATTGGAGATGATCGGTCCACTCAAGCTAAAGCGCATTACATTTTGCAGTTCATGCCTATATCTTAATGTATACCAACGTGCCGAATCCGGCATGATCAAGTCTCGCAATGAATCCTGATCTCCACCGGGAAAAAAATCTAATGTTTTTTCAACAAATTTGTCAAGTGGCATAATGGCATCATTAATAGCATTTCCAAAATTGGTGGTCATGTAAGTCGCTTTTCCCGATAATTTCCGTGAACCCGCACTAGTCGCCACATTGATAACACCGGACTGCACGTTACCGAATTCTGCACTTAATCCACCGAGGGATACTTCCATTTCGGTGATCGCTTCCGTGGGCAAGCCAAGTGTAAATCCACCTGTACTACCTGAATACGTTCCGGCTGGATCTCTAACAGGCATACCATCAACGACAACTAGAACTTCACCGCTACGACCGCCACGAAAGTGAGAGCCAACAACACCGGGTTGATTCTGAGCGATCGTCATAAAGTTATCGATAGGTTGAACCTGCATTTCATCTGCTGTCACATGGTGTGTAGAGGCAAACGAATCATCTTGAAGAAGTGAACGTGTTGCAACCACTACAACCTCTTCCCCGCTGATAGCTTCAATTTGTAATCCAACATTTAATTCGGTTGTTAAATTAATATTTACACCAATATCTGTAACTAGTGTATGGGCATAACCCACATAAGTGATACGAGCTTCATAGACGCCCGGATCTACATTTAAGATAGCATAATATCCTTCCGCGTCGGTAGCAGCTCCCATAGATGTTGCATTTCCATCCTCAAGAATGATAATGTTCGCACCGATCAGCGGCTCATTTGTTTGCTCATCGCGGATCACACCGGCGATCTTACCGGTGATGGCGCCAAAAAGGCCTTGTGCAAAGAGTAAACATACGAAAAAGCATAAAAATGCCCTTTTACTACATTTTACCATACGTTTCCTTCCCTGGGTCAGTAATACTAATTAATTCGTTTTATTTCTACTTTCTAACTAATGTTGGTGCTAAAGTAACAAAAAGATTTGATACTTTCAATAGATTTTCAAAGGTTTTTACGATTATTTTTATTAAACTTCGCCCTAAGGAAGGAGAATACCATGAATAACAATCTGAAAATCACTCACATCGACATTTATCCATTCAATGTAGCCAGTGAACATGTATTTAAAATTGCAACAATGGTCATCAACGGAGCACAAAATGTGCTAATCCATATCCGTACAAATGATGGCGTGGACGGCTGGGGAGAAGCCAGCTCTTTTCGCGCTATTGTGGGCGAAACACAATTGATAAATCTTGCGGCCGCTCAAGAGCTGCGCGACGTACTTATTGGAAAAAATCCACTGGATTATGCTTCGCGCGTCCGGGAACTGGATGCTTTTCTTCCTTTGAATAGCACCATTAAAAGTGCATTTGATATGGCACTTTATGATTTGGCGTCGAAACATGCCAATCTTCCTCTATACCGTTTCCTCGGTGGCGAAAAAC
>JAUVKP010000247.1 GCA_030596185.1 Fidelibacterota bacterium
GTAGCCATCTTGGATATCGGCCATCATTGCGGCGTAATCCGTTTCGTTTTCGGGAGAATAGCTGCGATTATCAATATAAACTGTTGCACGGTGCGTCGTGGGATCGACGACAGGATCATAAACATCCAACCAATCATTAACATGCCAGTGATCGTCTGCGTAATCTTCGTATGCTTCTATTCCCAGGCTTCCTTGTTGCTTGAAATAGATGGTCCCGCCAATAAATGCCGCTTCAAGAGCTAAATAGATGATACCTGCAGCGGTATTTCCGTTATATAATTGTCCGGCACCCGGAAGAACGGTTGAAAGTCCAATACCAAGAGGTATTGATTTTGATTTAATTTTTTCAGGGACTTGTGCTTGTAAAAGAGTCAGGCCGATGATCATCATCGTAATAAATCGTTTCATAAATTCCCTTAGAAGTCAAACAGTAAGGACCAATAGAAGCGAAAATTATGCCCAATGGTCTTTGTAACGTCAAATTCATCATATTGTATCATGTCCATAGCATAAACAAGATCAAAGCTTATTGCGAGTGGAAATCCATACCATGAATGTCCGGCTATTCGTGCTTCAAGGCCAATATCCTGTTTCCAATCGGGAGCGGAGAGTCCAAATGTCCACGCATCTCCGATCTGATGATATATACTTACATAGAGATTTTCAAAGAAAAAAGGTTCCAGGTTTAATCCAAGTTTCTTGGTGATCGGGAAACGCAGGGTTGAGGTCAGAATAGCCTTGTGTGATCCTTCGATCGCGTAAAAAGGATAACCCTTTAATCCGGGCAGGCCACCACCGAAATAATTAAAGAAACTGTCGATCTCGGTGTTGAACTGCATGCCAACATCTATATTGAATGATAAAGCAGCATGTTTGGTGCCGGGAATGGGGAGAAAAATACCCGCATCCAGCTCAAAACGAGGTGTAAAGTTCACTGAATCAGCACTATATGTTTCGGTATAAGTTCCATAATCTGTGACTTTATAGTCCTCGATGAATTTATTAAAATCGTATGCAAGTACCAGATTATTGATACGGAATCCACTGGTGGGAGAGATATTGCTTTGCCAATGTCGTTTAGTGAAATCCGCGCGATAGCGAAATTCTAAACGCTGGCCTTTATAATAGGTAGAGGGAACAAATTTAACCAATCCTATAGTTGGATCATCCGCATTGGCTTTCATATTTGAGGTGTATTGCCCATGTGTTGCTGTTAGTTCAAAGTAATGAGTATTTTGCCAAGTATAATGCATACCCAGACTAATTTCAGATAATGAAAAATGAATATCGCGTTCCATTTCCCAATAATCATTGAATTTTGTCGAATCCGTACGATTCAAACCCACTGCAAAAACCTCAAAATAGAATCGAGGCAGGAATTGATTGAAATCCAATCGCGCATTGATATCATAATCGCCGCGGTGATTGACATCTGCCATGGCAAAAAGATTCATTTTATTGAGTAATTCATTCTGGTAAAAGATCAACCCGACCTTCAAGGCATCATAATCGTATTGAAGGAAGGGGACAAAGAAGAGATCAGAGAACTGATATTCATAGTCTTTAGCATCAGCGATCTGACAACCGACACTGCATTCCTGCATGATGGTTGGCATGGAATATTCTTTGTATTTTGCATATTCCTGTGGGATACTCTCAATATCCGTCAATTTATTTAAAACGAAACGACCTTCTTTAAAGAGAGTATATATAAGGCTGCTATCCTTAGGATCTATAACGGGATACATTGCTGCACCGGTGACATTGGAGAGTAATTCAGTTTCGGAATTTTCTCCTAGTTCCATTCGATAAATATTAAAAATACCCGTACGGTCTGAAGAAAAATAAAGGTATTTACCATCACGACTTAAATGAGGAGTACGATTATCATGTGCAATATCAAATATCAGAGGATCAATCGAATTATCATCCAAATTCAAACAGTAAATATCACGGCCGTGATTGACGGCCATATCAAAGTAGATCTTTTTTCCCTCAGGATCCGATTGCATAATAAAAACTTGCTCACCATGAGAGAATTTCGTCAAGTTTTCCATCAATGAATCAACAGGATCATATCGGAAAATATTATGTGTTCCATCATGGACACGAATAACATATAATTGACTGTCCGCATCAGCTGTTACAGAATAAATTCTCGCATCTTCAGTAAGTCTCGTCAGCTTATCTGTAACAAAATTATAAGCCATCAGATCAAACCAGGTCGAGCCATAAATATTGGCTTTTTGGCGTTGCGCAAAATAAACGGTATTGCCGTCCGGTGACCATGCAACATTACCGCGAACACGATTTTTTGATATCTTTGTTTCTTTACCGTCTTCCATAGTATAAAGAAAATTGTAAGAGATATAATCGTAACCTTTACTGGACTGAAAGACCATTCTTTCACCACTGGGAGAGTAGGATGTCAGGAAGTTTCCCGGACCCTCGGCAAAGTATGTTTTACCTTCAACAAGATGGTCGCGAATAACAGTTGTATGATTTAAATAATCGGCTTGAATATGTTCGGCAAAGTCATTGTAAAGTTCTTTTCCACTTGTTCCGATTGCATCCTCTAAAACGCGGTTAAAACCTAAACGAAGCTTATTTCGTGCCGCTTCTGCAATATGGGCATGTACTGAACTTCCATAACGCTCGGCAAGAAAGCTGGCAAAGGCGAAGCCGGTATTGTAAACGATTTCATTGCCAATTCCGGAATGTCCAAAGTGACTGACATCACCCCATGACATGATGCGGTTATTCAACGCGGCATCCCTTAGGATCATATCGCGGTGCGAGTCCCA
>JAUVKP010000109.1 GCA_030596185.1 Fidelibacterota bacterium
GATACAATGATATTGTCTTTTATATAAATGTGCCCGCCGCTAAATGTGTCCAGAACATTTTTAGTATTTACATCTTCTTTCATGCGGCAACATAAAAGAGGATCTTTAATTAATATTGAGCTCATATTCATTCTCTAATTATTTTAATACTTCTTCATTAAAGGCATTGATCAACTTATCGATCTTGGGTGCCAATTTATGAATGGCCGGCCAATATTCCCGATGATCATACCATTGTGCATTCAGTTCTTTTAGGTCTTTACTCTGTTGTTCGATCCAGGTATAGTATTTTAAATTATGGATGCGCTTCTTGGCATGGTAGTCTAATTCCAGCATATTATCAATGGCAATATTGTTGATTATTTCATAATCTTTAACCGCGTCATCGTGACTGTAAACACCGCGTTCTTCCCGCAGCTCGCGAACCCTGGATCCATAAAGCTCCATGGAATCGGTAAAGATGGTTGTAACAATATCATCCTCGCCCAGCTCATAGTATTTGGCAAATTTTATTGCTCCCACAAGATTACCGATCGAAGAAATTCCAAGAAGTTCAAGTTGGTTGATCAACTCGTCTTTCACACCTTGCTTGCGTAAATATTCATGCCCAACTTCTTCGTTGAAAAGACGCAACATTCTTATGGTTGCTTCGTCATCCACGGCGACCACCATGTCCGTTTCGCGAACATTATGTATCCATGGAACATGTTTATCGCCTATACCTTCGATGCGATGACCGCCAAAGCCGTTGTTTAAGAGCGTCGGACATTGCAAAGCTTCGGCAGCTGCCACTTTTAATGTGGGGAATTTTTTCTTCAGAAAATCACCGCTTCCCAGAGTACCGGCAGATCCTGAACTTAATACAATGCCTGCAAAATTATCATCCTTGGCCATAACATTGTTCATGATCTCTAATATTGCATTTCCGGTAACTTCATAATGCCAGAGATAATTTCCAAATTCATCAAATTGATTGAAGATCATAATATCATCGCCGCGCGTATTGTGCAATTCCCGGCATTTATCAAAAATCTCTTTTACATTACTTTCACATCCCGGAGTTGCGATCACTTCGCCGGCAACTTTAGAAAGCCATTCAAAACGCTCTTTTGACATTTCTTCAGGCAAAATAGCAATGGAATCGCAACCGAGCAAAGCAGAGTTATAGGCACCACCCCGACAGTAATTTCCGGTTGATGGCCAAACGGCTTTTTGATTGATTGGATCATATTGTCCTGTGACCAATCGTGGAGCAATACATCCATAAGTTGCACCAACTTTATGAGCACCCGTCGGGAACCATTTACCAACCATAGCAATAATACGGGCTTTTACACCGGTAATTTCCGGGGGTAACTCAATATAGTTCGGACCGCCGAAACCACCGCCACTATGAATAGGTTCGTTTTTCCATGTAATGCGAAATAAATTTCTGGGGTGTACGTCCCAAAGTCCAATAGACTTTAATTCTTCTTTGTATTTATCAGGAATTAAACTCGGGTCTTTCATCTGCGCAAAAGTTGGATAGATGATGTTTTTTTCTTTCGCACGTTGCGCATTAATTTTAATCTGTTTTGGGTTTAGGGTTAAGTCGATCATTTTTGCCTCATTTATTTAAGCGTTATAATATTTGTTTTTCCGTTAAGTCCAAATTCATCATGCAATGCATCGATCAATGTGCTTCTTATTGTTATGAACAAATCAATGTTTTGATTGATCAGCTCCTTTAGTCTTTCATAAAATCCTTTTTTATCCAACATCTCAAGCGGACCGATCTCATCTATGTACATAGGTTCCGTTTCCATGTTTTGCAATACCTTGTTGATAAAGACAAATCCTTCCTTTGAAAAGGAGAACTTTCCTATATCATATTGTTCTTCCCAGTTTTCGGGAAGTTGCGTTTTTAATCTAATAAACGCTGTTTGCTCTCCGCTCTTTAAATGAAAAAGATCATAGCCAATACAACGATCTGCTTCATAATGTTTCAAAGACAGAATGCCATCGCCTTTGCCATCCTTTTCGTAGAGCTTTTTCAAATAGTTTGTTTTTCCGGAATCAATTTCTCCGGTAATGATCGTTATCATTTTCCATCCCGCAGATGTTTTACTTTTTTCCCGTTGGCAACCGTCTGCATTTCCGAAATAATTGAAATGGCGATTTCATGCGGAAGGGTACCGCCAATATTTAATCCAACCGGAATATAACAACGATCCAGATTGGCACTTGGAACCGCTTTTTTAAGCTCTGAAATGAGTTGCTCTTGTTTTTTTCGCGATGCTACCATGCCAACATATCCGGGTTTCCAACCAGAGCGATAAATATTATTCAGAACAACGCTGTCATACAGATGTTGATAAGTTGCGATGATGAAGAACGCATCTTTTTCTACGCTCCTGTCATTAAGCGCGTTCGCAAAAGGACTGTAGATCTTTTCATCCACGTCATGTATTTCCCGCAAGACTTCTTCGCGATCATCGATAACGGTGATTTGATAGTTTAGTGGTTTCAAATGGTAGCACAATGCTTTGCCAATATGCCCTGCGCCAAAAATATAGACATGTTTTTTGGGGGCAAAATATTCAAAGAACAGGGTAGCGGTACCCCCGCATAACATACCTGTTGTTGTCCCATCTCCGGGTTCATCCATGATATAATGTTCAGTGGCATTTTCTCCGGATATCATAAGTTCAAGGGCTTTCTCAATCGCAAGTTTTTCA
Source organism: Fidelibacterota bacterium (assembly GCA_030596185.1). Lineage (GTDB taxonomy): Bacteria > Fidelibacterota > Fidelibacteria > Fidelibacterales > Fidelibacteraceae > M50B103. Next base: position 2,718 of record JAUVKP010000109.1, read on the forward strand.
ATGCTACCACCGCCCACAGTTCCAGATATTTTACCATCGGCATATACGATCATTTTGGTGCCTGTTGCCGCCGGACCGGAGCCTTCTTTAGCTATTACCGTTACCAGAACACCGCTAATACCGCCTTCTGCAAGATCTAACAATTCCATGTATAAACTTTTCACTGATAATCCTCTCTAAAAATACTGATCATTTCTACGCCTTTTAAATGACGCGTAGGTGTTGCCTGCAAGACGCATGATTTTGCAATTTCATAATCACGCACAAGCGTCCCGGAAACCATATCCATCCCAAGTTCAAATAATATTGGAGAAAGCGGAGTGGATGGACCGAGTATAATGTTATAACTTTTTTTCGGTAAATTTTCTCTTATTCTGTCAAAAGTATGGTTTGTTATCGCAGTGCCTGTGATCGCCGCAACATCTACTTTGGGAAGAAATTTTGGTATGTCAGATTCTTTAAAATCTCCTTCATGAGGGGACTTTTCAAAAATGTAACATTCCTTGTACTGTTCCTTTTGATCTTCCAAAAAAGGAAAATGTCCTATGATACCCAATGTTTTATTCTTGCCTTTTTCCAAGATAGTCTTTTTTGCATTAACGACTCTGTATTTGTCCACAGTTTTACTAAGTCCGCAGTTGATCGCAGCCATTCCAATGGATGCCTCAAGCAAATTGTCCGACAAGGCATAAGCCGCCAATTCTTTCAAATTTAGAACTTCCAAATTTCCAGCCTTATCTACATTAACATTGTGCCCGCAATACTTGATCGTGCTGGCAATTCCGCAGGCATCCTTTGTTTTTACCAAAACGGAATGAACGCCAACAATGACTTCTTCTATTGCAACTTCCTCAATGTCTGAAATAAGTCTGTTTAATAAGTTCATTAAAAGATCAGCGTATTTACATACTCTATACTTATGGCAAGAAGCATGGTAAAGGCGGGTAATACAAATGACAGCTTTCTTGAACCTTGTTTCCATGCGAATAGTTCTTCGTTCTTTAGATAGATCACGATCAACGAACCACTAACAAGAGCATTTAAAACCAGGAATAGGATGATTTGAAAAATCGGAAGAGTATAAAGTCCGATTTCCGGTCTAAAGATCAATGCCTGTGTAAGTGTAAACAATAGTATCCAAGCAAACCCGACAAGATAGGAAGAAACGACAATTTTCTTATATTGAAAGACTTTTGCAAAGGCAAAAACTACCAGTGATTCTAAAATGATCGATGTTGCCGGATTGATCACGCTCATAGGTGATCTTGTTGGCAATAACAGATCAATAAACTTGATAGATGCCGCAACCAAACCTACCCATAGTATTGCGCTTTTACTGTCACTTTGTTTGTATGCGTTGTACATAAAATACATACCGATCGGAAACATAAACATTCCCGAAAACCCATAGGGCAAGAAATGTAATCCATAACCGATACTAGCCTCACAAATTCCCCAAAGAGCTCCCATGAGGATAATGGTACGGATCGTTTTTGCTGTGTTTTTCATTTTATTACTCTCCATTATTATATTTAAACTAATTTTTCAAGAAAATCTTTTATCAGTCTCAAGCTGGCTTTCTTCCGATAAGTTGCTGTTGATCTTGCGTCGTCGATCGGACAAATCAAAACATCGTATTGCTTTAATATTTTGTCAATCGATTTTTTGATTTCATCCACACTTTTTGAGATCATGCTTTTTTCGATCACGGAAGACCGAACAATACCCGCAGCAACGGAACCTAGTGCGATGCGAATATCGGTGACCCTGCCGTCTGTAACTTCCGCCATACCCAGCAAGGATACTTTTGTCAAACTCATGCCTTTGCGCTGTCCCAATTTACGATAATAATTGATCGGAAAATCTTTATTGGGTATAATAATATCCGTCAGAATTTCATCGGATCTCAAGCAGGTCTTTTTAGGTGAAACAATAAATTCATCAATTGGCAGTATTCTTGTATTACCCACATTTTGCAAAACGACTTTAGCATTCATGGCGTATAAATATGGTAGCGTATCTCCGGCAGGTGAAGCATTGCATATATTCCCGGCGATAGTTGCCATATTGCGTGTGGGCGGAGAAGCCATTTGTCCGATCATTTCTTTAAATACAG
>JAUVKP010000082.1 GCA_030596185.1 Fidelibacterota bacterium
TACATCGGCGTCCACCTCGATGTTTTTCAAAAAACATATTAGATTTTAATTATGCTATAATAATGTCTCAATTTGTTCTAAAATTTCATCCAGTTTACCAACATCTTTCCCCCCGGCTGTTGCCATGTGGGGCTTGCCGCCACCACCGCCGCCAAGGGCTTTACCAAGTATGCGAACAATATTGCCGGCTTTTATGCCTTCTTTAACAAGATCATCAGTTACAACACATAAGACTTGAGGTGTATCTTTGATCACGGCACCAAATATGGCAATACCACTTTTCATTTTTTCTCGAACTTTGTCACCCAAGGCCTTTAATTGATCCATGTTTTCTACATCAACCCTATTAACAAACAGTGGTTTGTCGTCCAATTTTCGCTCATTTTGAAAATATAAATCAACATCCAGCGTCAGTAATTTGCTTTTTAATTCACTGTTCTCTTTTTCAAGATTGCGAACATAAGCATTCATGTTAATCACTTTTTCAAGGATCTCATCTTCGGGGTGTTTCATTGCTTCCCTCAAACCACTCATAACAGTTTGCTGGATTTTTAAAACATCTAATGCCGCAATCCCCGAAATAGCCTCAATGCGGCGCACACCGGAAGCAGTGGAACTTTCGCTGACGATAATAAACAAGCCAATATCGCCACTTCGTTCCACATGTGTTCCACCACAAAGTTCTTGTGATGTGTCTTTCATGGTAACAACACGAACTTCATCGCCATATTTTTCACCAAATAGGGCTTGTGCACCATCACGAATAGCTTCGGCATAGGGTTTGGTCTCTGTATCAACGGAAATGTTCTGCATTATGCGCGTGTTAATACGTTGTTGTATATCAATTAGTTGTTCTACAGATACTTTTTCAAAATGGGTGAAATCAAAGCGCAGGCGATCCGGCCCAACATATGACCCGGCCTGATGAACATGATCACCCAATACCGAACGTAATTCTGCATGCAATAAATGGGTCGCTGTGTGATTGCGAGCGGTATCGCGACGAATACTTTTCTGTACCTCAAGAGTTGCGGTAATAGGTTTTGTATTGCCCTCTAGAACAGACCCCTCAACAATATGCACAATATCGTCACCTATTTTTCTGGTATCGACTACATTGATTCTTGCGTCTGTTTTTATGCTATGTTTATGTAAGACAAGGTGCCCCTTATCACCAACTTGGCCGCCCGATTCAGCATAAAACGGTGTGTTCTCAAATACAAAATATGTGTGTGAATCATCCACTGCATACTTAAGTAATAAGGTTTCTGTCTTATAGGTGTTATAACCGGCAAATTTTGAAACTTTATCTTTTTCCAGAACGATCCATTTTAGATCTTCTGAACTTTTCATGGAAAATTTTCCGGCCGCCCGAGCACGTTCGCGCTGAGCCTCCATAAGTGCATTGACCGTTTCTTCATTGACCTGCAGGTTTTTTTCTTCTGCAAGAAGTCGTGTCAAATCAACTGGAAAACCAAAGGTATCGTAAAGCTTAAAAACATCTTCACTATTTAATATTTTTTCAGCGCTCTTTTTTGCCTGTTTTGCTATCTGGTCAAAAAGATCTAACCCTTTATCCAATGTGTTTCCAAAAGATTCTTCTTCGGCCCGAATAATACGCTGGATGTGTTCACGTTGATTTTTAATCTCCGGGTAAACATCTCCCAATACATGTGCAACGGCGGGAACAAGGCGATATAAAAATGGTTCTTTTAAATTCAATTCCCGACCAAATCTTGCAGCGCGGCGTAATATTCTTCGCAATACATAAGCTCGTCCCTCGTTTCCGGGAATTGCGCCATCTGCAATGGCAACGGACAGCATGCGAGTATGATCGGCGATCACGCGATGCGGCATCCCTTTTTCGCCTTGATCGTAAGCGACATCTGATATCGTTTCTATTTGTTCAATGATCGGTTTAAATAGATCTGTATCATAATTACTTGTTTTTCCATTTATGACCGCGACAATTCGCTCAAAACCCGCTCCTGTATCAATATATTTTTGACCCAAGGAATGCAGTTCGCCATTTTCGTCACGATTATATTGTATAAAAACAAGATTCCATAATTCCATGTATTCGGGATCATCGGTATTTACTTTTAAAGGGTCTTGATTTTCGATATCTTCACCACTGTAATAATGTATCTCTGAGCAGGGGCCGCAGGGACCGGTCTCACCCATGGACCAGAAATTATCTTTTTCACCTGATTTTAGTAAATGTGTGGGGCCTAAATTTGGTATATTTTTCCATATCTCATATGCTTCGTCATCTTCAGTATATACGGTAGCGTATAATCTTTTGGGGTCAAGTTCCCAAACTTCGGTAAAAAGTGTCCACGCCCAATTAATGGCTTCTTTTTTATAATAATCGCCAAAGCTCCAACTTCCCAGCATTTCAAAAAATGTGTGATGATAATGGTCGTAACCGACAGCCTCAAGATCGTTATGCTTCCCGCTGACACGGATACATTTTTGCGAATTTACAGCCCGTTTGAATGGTGCTTGTGTCTCACCAAGAAAATATGATTTAAATTGGTTCATTCCGGCATTTGTAAACAATAGCGTTGGATCATTTTGTGGGATAACCGGTGCTGAAGGAACTACGGTATGTCCTAATGTCTTCTCAAAATATTCTATAAACTGTTTTCTTATCGTTTTAGAGTTCATTCTATTCCTTTTTAACGTTCGGTCATGTTTGTTAAATAAATGTAGGGAAAGATAAGGTGAAATTACAAAGTAAAAAGGTAAAAATCAAAAGTTTACAAATTATGTGAAATATATTGTAAATAGGGTAATTATCGCTTACAAACCACGATCATTCAACCGCAAACTTTGTTGTTGCCTTTAAGCCATCAATATTGGTAATAAATATAAGATAAATACCTCGCGGAATATATTTGCCGTTGGGTAGAACGCCATCCCAGACGATCTGTTTTTCTTGATTTTCTACAGCATCGGCAGCAAACTGATGAACAACCCGGCCATCGAGAGTAGTAATACGTACCCGACTTTGTTCGGCAAGTCCATCAATGGCAAGATAGGGATCAACGCCGGGATGAAATGGCTGTGGAAATACAATTACCTCATCCATGGAAGTTCGTTCTTCTGTCCAGGCTATCTCATAACGGCTTAGTCCCGATGCTGTCAGCAAATAAGCATAACCGTTCTTTGTGTCAAAAACGAGATCATATACCACATCATCAAGAAGTTGTGAGTTATTGGTTGTTAGTCCATTCCCCTCATCAAACCAGCGATTATTATTTAGATAAATTTGAACACCCTGGCTTTGTGTCAATATCCATTTATTGCCCTTTGGATCAATTCTAATTTTTATAGGAATCATCCCACTCAAACCATCAATTGTCGGGTTCATGCTAAAGTCGGTATTATTTGTAAAAGATGTTGGCGTACGAATCATTTGAACACCAGAAGCTGTGGCCGCCCATATATTCCCCGTGAGAGGGTCAAGATCAACTGAATAAACATCATTGGAGGCTAAGCCGTCAGACGTAGTGATCAATGCCCAAACTCCCGAATTTTGATCATAAACGGTAATCCCGCCGGTTGTTCTTGGTATATCCGATTGACGAGCTTCATTGGCGATCCAAAGCCGACCGTAATTGTCAAATATCATTTCACGGGCAAGAATCTGCAGATTGTCATCCGATTCTTCTTTAGAAAATTTTATTATCTCACCATTCGGGCGAATTTTCAACAGCGTTTGTGCGGCAAGAGTGTGAACATTCAACGCCCAGATATTTCCATATTTATCTTCAGCTATACCGCGCATTTTTAGATAATATGAGCTTCCCCCCAATTCTTGAGTACCCTCGATAACACCATTGCTTGTATCATAGACCGTATAGGAAGAAAGATCATTTAAATCGATTCTCTGAAGTGCACCGGGACCTTCTACCCCCGAAACCGGGTGGGAAGTAACATCCGTGATTGAGCAAAACAGTTCACCTGTTGATGAAACCATTGCATCATATACTGCGGTTTGACCGCCAATTGAATAAGCTATATTCAGTGTGTCGGCCGAGAACCTTTCATATAACTTTTCTTCATGTAAATTTTCGCCATCGCTTGAAAATACAAGATTGTGCCAACTCTTACCATCAAGAATGGAAACACCGCTCAAACCACAAACTGCAACTTTCTGATCCGCCGTAATAGCAAGAGCATTTGCTTTAAGACTTAAAGATGTATTGGGAATAAACTGAGTCCGGCCGGTTCCATTGGGTAAAACACGTGATATCCCTCTGTTTTCTTCAGAGACCCAGAGCGTATCGCCCTGAAAAGAAAAACCGCTCATTTCGTTATTCGAAATATAAATGCTTTCACCTGTCAATGCATTATAAATAGTGTGTTGGGTTGCATAATACAATTCGTTACTGTTTTTATAAAACGAAAGACTCTCTTCATTACCTTCCATTATCTTATTTTCAACCCCACGATAACAACTATAAAGATCGTTATTTTCATTAACAAAAAAAAGGCTGTCACCAAAATCGCTCAAACATTGTAGTGTTGAGCTACTGTCAAGATCCACAGGCTCCCAAGCACTCTCGGGTTTTAAATTTGCATGATACAACCATGCTTTTTTTAACCCTTTGTCGGTCGCAATAAATATGCTGTCGCCAACAATTACTATATCATAAATAGCTTCGGGATTATCTGGAAATTGATTATATGTATCCTGAAAAATATATCGATTGTTGTTCTTGACAAAATGAGCGATCTCGGGAGTAAAATCATTCATATACCCGGCAAGAACATTTTCATTATTTCCGGTAAATGCCGACACTTCGATAAATCCAAAATCAAAATAATCACTATTTCCGTTCGTGGAGCTATAACTAATTCCATCTATTCCCGAATCATAAGAATACCACTCACTTCCATCACTATTTACAAAATAACGAAGAATATCAATATGTTTCAGGTGATTTGCATTGCTCTGTGTATTAAAACTTTTATCTTCTGTATCAAAGGCAACGATTCCGCCATGGGAGGCTGCTCGAAGCGTGTTATCGGAAAAATGAAGATTTTTAAGGGTTAGCTGAGATCCATAGGACGCCCAATCACCTACTATGGCAGAAAGTACCCCTGTGCAAAAAAGTGTAAACAATAGGAGTGAGCGGAAAGCTTTCATTTTCCCGCCACTTTTATAACGATCCCATCTTCTGAAGGATATTTTGATTTCAGATCAGACAAAGCGCTTTTTGCTTCACTATATGTTTCATAAGCACCAATCCGGACAATATATAAATATCCCGAGGTAATTTCTCTTATTGTGATAGCCACAGGATAACCACGCTCTTTAAAATAATTTTGTTTTTTATTAGCGTTGGCTTGAACAGAAAATGCGCCCACTTGAATTCTAAAATTGATTGCTTTTTTAAGCTGAGTGGTGATCTTTTCTTTTTGGGGCTCGGCTGAAGGTTTTACAATTGCTACAATTGGCTTTGGATTTAAATCAAGTTTTTCTTTTTCAATAACCGGTTTTGCCTTGATCGCCGTTGGATTGTGCTCGGAAAGAATACTTATTTTGTTCTCTTCTGTTTTTCCGGGTGACTCAGCTATGTTTTTTTGAGCACGAGCTAAAACCATGCGATAATAGCTGTCGTTTCTGATGGGATCATGTTCAT
>JAUVKP010000099.1 GCA_030596185.1 Fidelibacterota bacterium
ATTGACAACAAACAAATCGGGTTTTAACCCAAAAACTAAAATTACTATGGGGGTTAAAACCCCATGATTAAAATTTTCCTAAACCCCGAGCTAAAGCACGGGGTAATTCATTATTTTATGTAATCACATATCTACAAAGCTATCGTCCGTCAGCCGACGGACTGCCTGAATAACGAACAAGGATTAACGATTTTAGAAATACGAAGTAAATATTCACTTCGATTGTTCGAATGTTCTTGATTCATGATTCGATATTCACTTCGATTGCTCTATTGCTCGCCTGCCTTTCGTAGCCTTCTTGACCTTCGAAGCTCCGATTGTTCGGAGCGAAGGGGGTGGCGTAGGATGAGGCGAAGTTGGTAGCGAAGGATGGTCTTACGTAATTTTATTTTCCTTTTTCTTTGCTGAGAAATATAACCAAAGGGCAACCAGCGTAAAGAGAACGATTCCTAACCATTTGAAACCGCCGACATGTGGCCACCAGTCTTTATTTGCAGTAATAAAGATCGGGATGGCAACAAAGATACCCATTAAGGCTTCACCGGTAATAAGTCCGGATGCAAATAACAATCCCTTTTTGTTGTCATTCTTTGTGCGTTCTTTGGTAAAGTAGGAAATAATTCCACCGATAAAAACCGGTACAGATAATGAGATTGGCAAATATAATCCAACGGCAACGGCAAGTACCGGCATACGAAACTTTGAGCCACGTTTTTCAAGAATTACATCTGCAATAATGATCGCAACACCCAATGCTGCACCAATAGCAACCATGCCCCAAGGAAGATTTCCGTTGAATACACCTTGGGCGACAGACATCATGAGCGTCGCCTGCGGAGCAGGAAGTGTTTCAGATCCGATCACATAGGCTGTGTGTAAAATATCAAGTGTGATCCCAAGTGTCGCGGCAGCGGCAAGTGTGCCGACGATCTGCATGATCTGCTGCTTCCAGGGCGTAGCGCCTAGAATATATCCTGCTTTAAGATCTTGAAGATTATCACCCGCAATAGATGCGGCGCAGCAGACCACCGCGCCAATAATAATGGCTCCGGCAGCACCTTCCGGACTTCCTTTGCCCATAAGCAAAAGGAGAAGTAAAGATGAGAATAGAATGGTTGCGATCGTAACACCCGAGATCGGGTTGTTCGATGAACCGACCAATCCGCCCATGTACCCTGCGACCGCCGAAAATAGAAATCCAAAGACCAGCATGACGGCCGTCATGATGAGCGTGATCTCAAAACTTTTTAGAACATCTAAATATAAAAGGAATAATGGAATCGTGGATACTGCAACAATACCGATAACCCATTTGATTGATATATCTTGCTCGGTCCGGGCCATTTCCACGCCATTGTTTGAATCGCGATGTGCATTTAAACTGGCTTTAATACCATTGATCAGCGGACGCATGAGTTTTACAATGGACCATAAACCACCCACGACCATAGCGCCGACACCAAGATAACGGATCTGTGTGGACCAGATCGTAGAGGCAACATCCATATTGATTGGACCGGTATGTCCAACAACTGTTGAATAAATAGGCAAAACGACCATCCATGATAGCAGTCCTCCTGCCATCATAAGAATGGAGATATTCAATCCAATAATGTAACCTACACCAAGTAGAGCAGGGGAAAGGTCGCCGCCAAAACCAAAGATGGTCTTGACACCGCGTGCATTTTTAAATCCAAATGCACCTTCCGCTGATTGATTCCACATAGAAAAACCCTGTTGCATAAGTTTAAAAACACCACCAACGAGTGCTGTTTTTAATATCACCATCAGATGTTTGCTACCCTCTTTACTGCCTTTTGCTTCATCACCCGCTTTTAATACTTCAGCGGTAGCAACGCCTTCGGGATAGGTCAGTTTTGCTTCAATGATCAATGCACGGCGTAAAGGTATAGTGAACATAACCCCAATAATACCACCGACGGCAGACATTTCCGCGATCGCGATATAGTCAAAATCAGTCCAATAACCCATTAGAACCAATGCCGGAATGGTAAAGATCACGCCGGCTGCAAGAGATTCGCCGGCAGAAGCGGCTGTTTGAACAATATTGTTTTCCAGAATGCTGGATTTACGAAAAAGGCGTAAAACCCCCATTGAGATAATAGCTGCCGGTATCGATGCACTGACCGTCATACCTGCAAATAAACCCAAATAAGCATTTGCAGCAGCAAGAATAATAGACAGTAAAATACCAAGAATTATTGATTTAATGGTAATTTCAAGCATTGATTTCTTTTTTTTCATGAGATGTCCCTTTTTAGTCCCGTTTAAATTTTAATGTGCAATATACAAAAACTTACTTGGAGAATTAATAAAAATTATTTTAGAATGTCATCCTGGACAATCAGCACTATGTCATCCCGGAAAACTTGCCAAAGCAAGTTTATCCGGGATCTAAATAATAGCCTTGCTCACAAATAAAATGGAGTGATTAATAAATGAGATCCCGGATAAGATAGCCGCTGGCTATCTTTCCGGGATGACATGCATTTTGATTTTAATAGCTACTGGCCATCTTTCCAAAATGACATGGTATCCTCTATTCATAATTCATAATTTTGAGTCTCAATCTTATTTCATTTTGCCTAAAAAAATCTTACATTACTTGGATATTGAAAGGATGGTACATGACCGAACAAAATATGAATGAAACGCATTCAACGCTGGAAAATATTCTTGAACAACGCAAGGAAAAGATCGCAAAGATCAAGGAAATGGGATTTGAGCCTTTTCCTTATTCTTACACTGTGACCCATAAAAGTAAAGTGGTACTGGACAATTATGACGAACTGGAAGAAAAAACAGTTTCTGTTGCCGGTCGCTTGATGAATATACGCCGCATGGGTAAGGCCAGTTTTGCACATCTTCAGGATGCCGAAGGTCGAATTCAGCTTTATATCTCAAAAAATGACATCGGCGAAGAGTCATATGCGATGTTTAAATTACTTGATATCGGTGATATAATCGGCGTTGAGGGGATCGTAATGAAGACCCGTACCGGTGAAACCACCGTTAAGGCAACTTCTTTGACCCTTCTGACGAAGAATATTCGTCCTTTACCTATCGTAAAAGAAAAAGACGGTGTAGTTTACGATGCTTTTACCGATAAAGAATTACGTTATCGTAAACGCTATCTTGATCTTATCGTGAATCCGGAAGTTAAAGATACTTTTGTGAAGAGAGCAACTATTACACGCGCTACCCGAAAATTCTTTGATGACCGTGGTTATCTCGAAGTGGAAACACCGATCTTGCAAGCTCTCTATGGCGGTGCAAATGCAAGACCCTTTGTGACTCATCACAATAGTCTGGATCAAGACCTCTATTTGCGAATTGCAGATGAACTTTATCTCAAACGCTTGATCGTTGGCGGCTTTGAAAAAGTCTATGAATTCTCTCGTAATTTCAGGAATGAAGGCATGGATAGAAGCCACAATCCTGAGTTTACAGCCATTGAATTCTATGAAGCCTATGTTGATTATTTTTATATGATGGATTTTGTTGAAGAGTATTTTAAAACCATCGCCGAACTCATGGGTAGTATGATCGTGGAATATCGCGGCGAAAAAATTGATTTCTCAAAACCGTTTGAACGCAAATCCATGGCTGATCTATTTGATGAATACCTTAAGATAGATATTGCTGCATTTACCGAAAAAGATTTTGCGGATTGGTGCCAAAAAAACAAAAAAGAATTTGATCCTAAATGGAATTATGGTCAGTTCCTCGATAAATTATTTGATGAATATATTGAGCCGAAACTTATCCAACCGACCTTTGTGATCGATTACCCTAAAGTGATCTCACCTTTGGCAAAGGTCGACCGGAAAGGCGATGAACGATTCGTTGAAAGATTTGAACTCTTTATCTGTTCTTCAGAATATGCAAATGCCTTTTCTGAATTGAACGACCCTATTGATCAGCGTGAACGACTTGAAGGGCAGGATCGTTTGAGAGTAGAAGGTGACGATGAAGCTCAAGCCTTTGATGAAGATTTTATCCAGGCCATCGAAACCGGTATGCCACCGACAGGCGGGGTGGGAATTGGTTTTGACCGTGTGATCATGTTATTTACCGGCCAGACAAGCATCAAAGATGTTTTACTTTTCCCTGCTATGCGATCCGAAAAATTATCTTAAAATAATGACATGATATTTTTCTAACAGGATAACACGATATACAAGATTTTATTATTTTTGACAAGATAACAGGATGAATCAGCTGGTTAATTGTTGAGAAGGATCAACATTTCAACGGTTCAACAATTCAACAATAAAAGAATATGTTAAAATTTTTATTTTACCTTTCTGAACGCACTTTGTTTCACAAACGTTCTGATCAGTTTGTGCCGGTTATTCGTATTCTGGCGATTTTAGGGCTGATCATCGGGACCATCGCTATAACGGTAACATTGGGTATTTTGCATGGTTTTGAAAATAATCTGGTAGAGAAAGTTACGGGCTTTGAATCACATATTCGTATAGAAAGTTTCAAGAACGAAATTGAATACGATGGCGAGTATGTTGCGCAAATACTTGAAAATAAAGATATTACTCGTATCGCACCTTACGTCAATCTTGAAACGATGTTAAGAAAAAACGATGAAACTGAAGGTGTGATCATAGAATGTATGAATGAAGCGGATTTTCGTGAGATGCTTTATCGCTCCAAGAAAGATATCAAAGGTGGCATAGATTTTCGCGAAATTGAAACTATAAAAGGGATATACCTTGGCTACGGGGCAGCTGAATATTTGAATGCTGATGTGGGCGATACCGTATCGGCCCTTTTCGTTAATGGCGTTCCTTCACCCTTCAATCCCATTAGATCATTTGATGTGATCGTTACCGGTATTTTTTCTACCGGAATGAAAGAGTTTGATGCCAATTATGCCTATGCACCCCTGAGTTTTGCTTCAGAAGTAAATGGAAATGAAAATATTATCAGCGGTTATCAATTATTACTCAGTGATCCTTTACTTGCGGACGATATTTCAAATTGGATCAACCAAGTCAGTCCTTATCACTATGTCCCCGTGACGTGGAGAGAGCGTAACATAATGTTATTCAAGTGGTTGCAGACTCAAAAAGCCCCCATTGTCATTACATTCGGGCTCATTGCTTTAGTGGCAATAGTG
>JAUVKP010000062.1 GCA_030596185.1 Fidelibacterota bacterium
TTGTATTCCCATCCGTTAAAGATGGCGGTCTCTTTATCTTCCGCATCCTGTAATACAATGGTATCCACCATGAGTTCCAAGAATTCTTCTCCACTTTCATTTTGTAATTCGTCAAAAGGAGATAAAATGGCTTGTTTGAAATTTATGAACTTCATGAGACCCTCCAAATTATTGGTAATTCATGAGTATGAGACGCAATACCCTTAACAGAGTAGAGGTCTCTTTTTAAAATAATTTCGCCACATTCCGGGCAATATGTATTGTTATCAAAGCCCGGATAATTTCCAACATAAACATATTTTAAACCGCATTTGTGGGCAATCTCTTTACAACGCTGCAATACGGCTCGGGATGTTCTGGGATAATCTTTCATTTTATGATCGGGATGAAAGGCATTAATATGCAGTACAGTATCATTTCCACAATGTTTGCTGATCCATTGACATTCTTTTTTTATCATATCAGGATCATCGCTCACACCGGGAATGATAAGAGTTGTAAGTTCAGTATGTATCCCTTCCTGAATACACCATTTGATCGTATCAAGAACAGGATTTAATTGGGCTCCCGTATATTTAATATAAATATCTTCCGAGAAAGCTTTAAGGTCAATATTTACTGCTTTAATTCCAGCAAACACTTCTTCACGAGCTTCAGGTGTAATATAGCCGTTTGTAATAAAAACACAGGGAATATTTGCTTTATTCGCAAGATCGCGAATATCCATGGCATACTCGGCGAACACAATGGGTTCGTTATAAGTAAATGCGATAGATTGACAGGATGCCTCCAGTGCTTCCGAAACGATCTCTTCGGGAGAGACATATACACTGGCATGTCCATGTTGGGTTGAAAGATGCCAATTCTGACAAAAATCACACTTTAGATTACAGCCTTGAGTGCCCAGACTGAAAGATTTGCTGCCCGGGAGAAAATGATAAAGCGGTTTTTTTTCAATTGGATCAACACGTAAAGCTGAAGGTAAAGCGTAGATCGTTGAAACCAATTCTCCATCAATGACCGTACGTACTAAACATTTCCCGCTTTGGCCCTCTGATAAAGTACAAAGATGCGGACAAAGCCAGCATTGAATGCTGTCGCCCTTAGGGCTCCAGAACTTAGCCGGGTGATGTTTAGTTAAATTAGGCATTTCGTTTAAAAAAGATCATTTCTGCAAGCCAAGAGATCAGTGATAAAAAGATCGCTGCCCAAAATGCTGTTGAAAAACCGGCGATCGTGAATCCTGAGATAAGAACTGAAGTCAACCAAACCATGAATCCGTTAATAAATAAATAAAATATCCCAAATGTTATTATTGTTAACGGAATGGTAATGATCGTCAATAATGGCTTTACAAAAGCATTCAATAAACCAAAAAGCACTGAGATGGCAATAAGTGTAAATATACCATCAATGTAAACACCTTTGAACATTTTGCCTACAATAATAAAGGCAATTAGATTAATAATAATTTTAGTAAAGAAAGATATGTGTTTCATAATAAATCCTTCATAAAAAACGACAAGTTACTTAATAAATTTATACTTAAATTAAAAATACGATACTGCGTTCAATATGTCAAGTTAATATATGGTGAGAAAAGGCCGGACAAGAGATGTCCGGCCTTGAATATCACTTTTAATATAAATATTCAAATTGGTCGTAGCTGTTCAAGTCTTTAAATGCCTGAATAAGGCGCTTAGTAAAACCTTTTTCACATGCTATGACCCATGCGCGTGGATCGTATTTTTTCTTATTAGGCTTATCGTCACCTTCGGGGTTACCGATCTGTCCTTGAAGATAAGCATTATACTCATCCATGTAATCTTTGGCGGGTTTTGTATATGCCCACTGAGTATCTGTATCAATGTTCATTTTGATCACGCCGTAAGAAATTGCTTCTTCAATTTCTTTCGGAGCAGAACCTGATCCACCATGAAAAACAAAATTGATCGGTTTTTCACCCAATCCGTGTTTTTCGGAAATATATTTCTGGGAGTTATCAAGGATCTTAGGTGTAAGAACGACATTACCGGGTTTGTAAACGCCATGGACATTGCCGAAAGCTGCTGCAATAGTAAACATAGGAGAGATCGCATTCAGCGCTTCATATGCCATATTTACATCAGCAGGTTGGCTGTAAAGATCTGAGTTGTCAACACTGCTGTTGTCAACACCATCTTCTTCACCGCCGGTTACACCGAGTTCGATCTCGAGTAACATATCAATTTTTGACATGCGTTCCAGATATTTTTTACTGGTTTCAATATTCTCTTCCATGGGTTCGGCTGAAAGGTCGATCATGTGAGAAGAAAATAACGGTTCGCCATGTTCTTTGTAATAAGCTTCACCTGCATCAAGAAGTCCGTCGATCCAGGGAAGAAGTTTCTTAGCGCAATGGTCGGTATGAAGAATGACCGGAACACCGTAATGTTTAGCCATTTCGCGAATGTGTAAAGCACCGGCTACAGAACCTGCAATAGCAGCTTTTTGATCTGTATTATCCAATAATTTTCCTGCGTTAAAAACAGCACCACCATTTGAGAATTGGATCATGATCGCTGATTTAGCATCTTTAGCGGCTTGAAGTGCTGCGTTAGCTGTACTTGAACTGATAATGTTGACTGCCGGGAAAGCAAATTTGTTTTCCTTGGCGTATTCAAAAACGTCCAAAAGTATCTTCCCGGTCACAACGCCGGCTTTTAAATTAGGTTTCTTTGACATATAAATACTCCTTTATTGGTGTTCTAATTCCAATGTAATGGTTTTTATTTCGCTTATCTCAGTCGGTCCGTAATATTGGATCGGACCAGAATAAATATATGATGTTTCAATTGCCCATTTGTCTCGATTGTTTGCAAAAGTCTTGAAAGGCAGATCATCCAATTCAACAAGAGCTTTCTTGATAACGGGTTTATCTTTTCCATGACGGCGTTCCATATTCATCATTTGCGTCATGGGAATACCACCGGGTATCCAGTTCTCGGCAGCATCTTTTAGATTGCGTACAGATGACATATATCCTGTGCATTTGTTTTCCGAAAGAAGTGAAGCGGTATAACCAAGGGCATAGGTATAATCTGCATCAAAGTTTGAAGGGAAAGAACAACGACCTTCATAACCAAAGAAATGTGTATGAGTTTTAAAGTTGCCATTATATTTTCCCTCGGCTCTCAGGATCTCGAGTCGTTCTTCGATCATATAGACCAAGAGTTTATCAGTCTCAATCAGGGATACTTGTACATTCCCGTGAGGGTCGCGTTCCATAATTAGCTGCTTCGCTATCTGTCTGGGTAATGATCTATAAAGTGTTGCCGTATCATTCTGTAGTTTATCTAGAATATAGTTTCTTTTGGTATCTGTATCTTTGATCTCATTGATCTCTGTTTTATTGGCTGCCATCAGGTCATTTAATTCGGAGATCAAGCTTTTCATTTCAGGAATAAATTCGATCAAACCTTCGGGAACGATCAGGGTGCCGAAATTTTCTTTGTTGTTGGAACGCTTAACGACTACTTGGGTCAATTCTTCAACAATCTCATGTAAGGTTTGCTTTTTAGCTTCAACCTCTTCAGAAATAATAGCTAAGTTAGGTTGTGAACGCAGAGCACATTCTAATGTGATATGCGAGGCTGAACGTCCCATCAATTTAATGACATGCCAGTATTTTTTTGCTGAATTTGCATCGCGTTGAATATTTCCGATCAACTCATTGTAAACTTTTGTAGCAGTATCAAAGCCAAAAGAAGCTTCGATCATTTCATTTTTCAAGTCACCATCAATAGTCTTGGGAACACCGATCACAGAAATACCTGTTTCATGCTGAGCAAAGTATTCGGCCAGTACGGCTGCATTGGTGTTGGAATCATCTCCGCCAATAATGACAAGAGCTTCAATTCCCAATGCTTTACAGTTTTTAGCTGTTATTTCATACTGTTCTGCAGTTTCTAGTTTTGTACGACCGGAAGCGATCATGTCAAAACCACCTGTGTTGCGATATTCGGCAATATAATTCGCATCTAATTCACGGTATTCATTATCTGTCAGACCGGTAGGGCCGCCCAGGAATCCATAAAGTTTAGAATTGGGGTGACAGGCTTTTAAGCCATCGTAAAGACCGGCGATCACATTGTGTCCGCCGGGTGCTTGTCCACCGGATAGAATAACACCTATATTAAGGGGTTTGAACTCAGCATTCTCATTTGCTTCAAAACCGATTGTCGGCATACCGAAAGTTTTTGGGAACAATGCTTTGATTTTATCTTGGTCAGCAACGGAAGAACCGGTTTTACCATTAATGATCTTAACCTTTGGACCATTAAGAAAAACGGACGGTAGCTTTGGTTGATATCCTGTTCTTGCTTTATGTAATTGCGAAAATTCTTTCATGGATAATTCCTCTCTTTAAGTGCGGTTTAATATAATAAAAAAATGCTCTGAGTGTTATAATATTGTAAGAAAAAAGGTCGAAAAAGTTGAGAGTTGAGAGTTGAGGGTTGAAAGGAAATATTTTGCCGGGGAACATGATCAGTCCCGGGGCATACTTCGGTATAGTAAGCCTTCGTAGGATAAATTTTAGAATTTCGAAGTGAATATTAACTTCGTAAATTAAAAATCAACATTCCTTGTTTATTATTCAGTTCTCGCCTTCCCAACTTTTCACCTCTTCTAGACCCCATACCTCAAACCTAACTCTCTTTTTTTGCGAAATTCTTTTAATATCAAGAAAAATAATCTATTTTACGACGATTGTAAATTTTATGAGGAAATGAATGATAAAAAACAAGATATGTCTTCTACTGTTTGTGTTTATTATTCCCTTGTGTGCAGGGGAATTGATGTATAATGATATGTTTGCTATGGATCAGATCAAGGATTCTCTTATCGCTGATGATTGGGCGTTTAGAACTGAATTCCCTTACTTTAAGAAAACAGCAAATACCGGGAGTTCACCCAAGAGCTGTACTTTCTCACCGGATGGGAAGTATGTATATGTTACCTTGCTTGGCCAGCGCCGTGTTGCTGTTCAAATTTATACTGTAGATCCTTTCGAAAAGATAAAGACCATTTATCCCGGTTGTGATGATCCTGCCAATGATTATGGATATGCCGAAGGTGTTTTTAGAGAACGCGATGGTAATTTTTGGTTTACCCGCATGACGACCGCTGACTATTTTATTTATGATCCCAAAACAGACTCCCTGCAAGCCGGTAGATATACGGGTGGTGACTGGACAAAGGCGCTTGAATTTAGTCCAAACCAGGAACAGGTTGCCATGTCTCATTGGATATCTAAACGTATTTCTATTTTTGATGTTGACAAACATCGGATCATTCGAAATTTGAGAACTTCACAAATCCCGCGCGGCCTGGCGTGGATAGGAAATGACACATTGGCTGTTACCCTGTATGGCGGTGCTAATAGTACCGATTGCGGAATTGAAGTTTTCGATGTTCGTACAGGCAAGAAAGTAGAAACAATGCTGGAACATCGCTCAGCAATGCGTGATATTCGTTTTGACCCTAAAAAGAAAATGCTCTATTACGACGATATGCGCTTTGCATTAGTTTATAAATACGATTGGATCAAGCGGGAGACAGTTGCAACAGAGGAAGTTGACAGTCATCCCAATACCATTCGTTTGACTCCTGATGGAAAGTACCTTTTTGTCAGCTGCCGTGGTCCAAACAATCCCAATGGCTATACTTTACCGAGTCCAAGGAATGGAGATATAGTAGTTATTGATACGGAATCGATGACAACTTTAACTTCATGGGCACAAGGGAATCAGCCGACCGGATTGGATATCTCACCGGATGGATGTTTTCTAGCAACAACGGATTTTATGGATAAGCATGTTAATCTATATGTGATCTCTGATCCGAGAGCAGTAGATAAAGAAGATGAAGACAGTTTCACAATGTTACTAAATAAATTGGGTGATATATATGAAATGGGCACTCGTTCTTTCTGGTGGTGGTGGTAACGGTATAGCTCATATTGGCGTCCTTAAGGAGCTTGAGCGTTTAAAACTAAAACCCTCACTGATAGTTGGAACTTCGATGGGTTCGATTGTGGGCGGAGTTTATGCTTCCGGAAGATCAGCTAAGTGGATAGAAGATTTTATGATGGATGAGTTCAATATCCGTGATATGGTTGCGACGATGCAAACATTGAAGTGGGGTGAAGGTCCTTTGGTCAGGATATTCCAAGCCGGAGAGGCAATTAATCATCTGCGCACCAAAAAAGGAGCCGAGTCAGGTGAAAAGATACTTGATAAATTAAGAGAAGTAACGAATAATATTGATATTAAAGATACACAGATCCCTTTTGTGACCAATGCGGTTGATATGTTGAGCGGAAAAGAAAAGGTATTTAGAAAAGGCAATCTGGCTGAAGCCATACGATGTTCTATGGCAATACCGCCTTTTTTTGAGCCCTATGATATGGAAGATGGATTGTTCATCGATGGTGGCTTTGCCGATAACATGCCGGTCAATATCGCACATCAAATGGGTTACAAAAAGGTCTTATCCGTAGATGTTTCGCCCTTAAGACAAGTTAGTCGCTCAAACTTAAAAAACAGTTTTGAGGTCATGTTCCGTGCCATGTCCTGTTCGATCAAGAATGCACATAGGAAAGAAAAGGCAACAGTAGCAATAGAAGCATATAAAGGTGCTTACAATTTTGATTTCGATCATGTAAAAGAGTTGATCGAGGTTGGTGAGCAGGCTGTTCGCAATAATGAATTGAAGATCAAG
>JAUVKP010000138.1 GCA_030596185.1 Fidelibacterota bacterium
ATTAATTGTGAAAATCCGTATGTTTATTAGATAATTTATAGGAAAATAATGTCACAAAATAAGATTATAATCACGGGTGCCAGAGAACACAATCTCAAAAATATAAATGTAGAGATACCACGAGATAAGTTGGTGATTATCACCGGGTTAAGTGGTAGCGGTAAATCGTCTCTTGCCTTTGATACACTCTATGCCGAAGGGCAACGTCGCTACGTCGAATCGCTTTCATCTTATGCCCGGCAATTCTTGGGTATCATGGAAAAACCAGACATTGATAAGATAGAAGGTTTATCTCCTGCTATTTCCATTGAACAAAAGACCACACATCGTAATCCACGATCAACAGTTGCGACAATAACCGAGATCCATGATTATATGCGTTTGCTTTTTGCTCGCATTGGCAAACCACACTGTTTCATTTGCGGAAAGCCCATTTCTAAAATGACAGTTCAGGAGATCGTCGATAAAGTGCTGACTATACCTAAAGGATCTAGGATCCAGATATTGGCACCGGCATATCGTCAACGAAAAGGCGAATTTCGTGAATTCTTCAATCAATTGAAAAAAGAAGGCTTTTTAAGAGTTAGAGTTGATGGAAAGATCCAACAACTAGCTGATAACAAGCTACCTGAGAGAAATAATAAACACGATATTGATGTTGTTATTGATCGCTTGCTTATCAATGATGAAATTCATCAGCGACTTACCGAAAGTGTAGAATTAGCACTTAAATATGGTAATGGGAATGTTGTTATACATGAATCGGTCAATCTTGAGCATCGATTTAGTGAAAATTTCATATGTACGGATCATCCCGAGGTCAATCTTGAAGAATTAACGCCAAGAATGTTTTCTTTTAATAGCCCTATTGGTGCTTGTCCCGCTTGTAATGGCTTGGGTTACCAAATGGAATTCAGTCCCGATCTGGTCGTACCCGATAAGTCGAAAAGTTTAATAAAAGGTGCACTTGCGCCTATTGGTGAACAACCAAAAGGAACTTATTACGGAAATATCTTAAAAGGTTTGGCACAAAAATATAATTTTAAATTTTCCACACCTTGGTATCTCTTGGATAAAGAAGTTCAGCAAATATTATTATACGGTACAGGACATAATAAGCTGGTGATCGATTATCAGGGAAAAAATTGGAGTGGTCAGTATACCGGGGGCTGGGAAGGTGTAATTCCCAATTTAAAGCGACGATATCATCAAACGACCTCTGCCATGATGCGTGAAAC
The DNA here is from genome assembly GCA_030596185.1 of Fidelibacterota bacterium. Taxonomy (GTDB): domain Bacteria; phylum Fidelibacterota; class Fidelibacteria; order Fidelibacterales; family Fidelibacteraceae; genus M50B103. The sequence continues at coordinate 1,239 of JAUVKP010000138.1, forward strand.
GATAGAAAAATATATTTCTCAACAAACGTGCCGTGTTTGCAGTGGTTCTCGACTTAAGCGTATATCTACTTCGGTGTTTATTGGTGGTAAAAGTATTGACGATCTGGAACGTATGTCCATTAAGCAAGCCCTGAAATTTATACGGGGTTTAAAACTGACAGATACCGAAGAGATCATTGCAGAACAGATACTCAAAGAAATGAACCAGCGTTTGGGTTTTCTTGAGAATGTGGGATTGGAATATTTGACATTGAATCGTAGTGCGGGTACACTTTCCGGTGGCGAAGCTCAGCGTATTCGGTTGGCAACACAGATCGGTTCTCAGTTGATGGGTGTGATGTATATTTTAGATGAACCGAGTATTGGCCTGCATCAAAGAGATAATGTAAAATTACTTGAAACGCTTAAAGGCCTGCGAGATCTTGGAAATAGTATTATTGTGATCGAACATGACCAGGAAACCATGGAAGAAGCCGACTGGATCATTGATATGGGACCCGGTGCGGGTATTCATGGTGGTAAAATTGTTTGCGAAGGAACCCCTCAGGAAGTCATGGCTTGCAATAAATCACTGACAGGTCAATATTTATCAGGAAAAATGAGTATACCCGTTCCTGAAAAACGAAGAGAGGGAAATGGAAACTTCCTAAAACTTTTTGGAGCCGAGGGTCATAACTTAAAGAAAGTAGATGTTGAGATCCCTCTTGGAACCATGGTCTGTGTCACCGGGGTCAGTGGCTCGGGTAAAAGTAGTCTTATTAACGAAACATTAGTACAAATATTACATCGTGATCTGATGCATGCAAAAGGAACCCCGTTAAAATATGAGCATGTTGAAGGAAAAAATCAGCTGGATAAGATCATTAATATTACTCAATCTGCTATCGGAAGAACGCCCCGATCCAATCCGGCAACATATACCGGTGTTTTTACATATATTCGTGATCTCTTTTCATCTTTACAGGAATCTAAATTACGTGGTTATCAGCCCGGGCGTTTCTCTTTCAACGTAAAAGGCGGCCGCTGTGAATCTTGTAGTGGAGATGGTGTAAGAAAGATTGAAATGCACTTTTTATCAGATGTTTATGTGCGTTGTGAAGTTTGTAAAGGTAAGCGATATAACCGCGAAACGCTGGATATCAAATATCGAGGCAAGAACATTGCCGAAGTATTGGATATGACGGTCGAAGAGGCACTTACATTCTTTAAAAACCATCCTAAAATAAAGAAAAAATTACAGACCTTATATGATGTTGGTTTGGGCTATATTCATCTTGGACAACAGGCTACTACTTTATCCGGCGGTGAAGCCCAACGGGTAAAACTTGCTACAGAACTAAGTAGAATGGGGACAGGTAAAACTCTTTATGTGCTTGATGAACCGACGACCGGTTTGCATTTTGCAGATGTACATATGCTACTGGAAGTGCTAAACAAGCTGGTTGATAAAGGAAATACCGTATTGATCATTGAACACAATATGGATGTGATCAAGAACTCCGATTGGGTTATAGATCTTGGTCCGGAAGGTGGTGACCAAGGTGGAACTATCATGGTAAGTGGAACTCCGGAAATTGTCGCCGAACATAAAAGATCTTATACAGGAGAATACTTAAAGAAGGTCATTAATTGAACAAACATAGAAAATATGATGTCATTATTGTGGGGGCAGGCATAAGTGGTACGGCAATTGCCTCCGCTTTAGCTCCCTATGATCTATCCCTCTGCGTTCTTGAAAAAACAAATGATATTTCCAATGGTGCATCAAAAGCGAATAGTGGCATTGTTCATGCAGGGTATGACGCAAAGCCCGATACACTCATGGCCCGCTTTAATGTACGGGGAAGTGAAATGTACCCGGAACTTTGCCAACGGCTTGATGTGCCGTTCACTGCTTGCGGTTCCTACGTTGTTGCTTTTGACTCTGATGAAATAAAAACGCTTCAAAAATTAAAAGAACGTGGCGAGAAAAATGGTGTTCCGAAGCTAGAGATCCTTTCTGCTGATCAGGCCCAAGCGCATGAACCTAAACTCAATAAAGAAATTAAAGCGGCCCTCTATGCACCCACGGCCGGTGTGGTGAGTCCTTATGAATTGAGTATTGCTTTTATGGAACATGCCATGGATAATGGTGCAGAGTTATTTTTGGAAACACCGGTTATAGAAATAAATAGATCTGATTCGGGATTTATTGTTGGATCAAAAGAAAATACTTTTGAAGCAAAGATCGTAATAAATGCTGCCGGAGCTTATGCAGATAAGATCCATAATATGCTTATGGAACCTGCTTATACGCTCGAACACCGTCGTGGTGAATATTTTTTATTGGATAAATATGCAGGTGATTGTGTCAATCATGTGATCTTTCAATGTCCCACTGAGTTGGGCAAAGGGGTGCTTATTGTGCCCACTGCACATGAGAATATTATGGTCGGCCCGAATACAGAAAATGTAATAGATCCTGAAGCGGTTGAAACGACGCGAAAAGGTCTGGATGAAGTTTGGTGTTCAGCCTTGAAAAGTGTACCAACATTACCTAAAGAACAAGTGATCACTACCTTTTCAGGTATGCGTGCAGAACCTTCTACCGGTGATTTTATTATTCAGGACTATCCTGAAGTACCCGGTTTTATTGATGTTGCGGGTATTAAATCGCCCGGTTTAAGCGCAGCACCTGCCATAGGCGAATATGTTGTAGACCTCGTAAAAAAATATAATGAACTTAAATCTAAAAATAATTATAAATCAGGACGAAGAAAGATCGTCCGTTTTCATAAACTTTCTCATGAAGAAAAAGCCTTACTTGTAAAAGAAAATCCATTATACGGTCGCATTATCTGTCGATGCGAAGGTGTAACTGAAGCTGAGATCGTAGATTGTATACATCGTAATGCAGGCGCACATACGCTTGATGCCGTTAAGCGACGCACTCGAAGCGGTGGCGGTCGTTGTCAGGGTGGTTTTTGCGGTCCGCGTATCATTGATATTCTCTCAAGAGAATTGAATATCCCTAAAGAAAGCATCTGCAAGGATTCTTCCGCTTCCCGAATTATTCTCGGTGAGAC
>JAUVKP010000137.1 GCA_030596185.1 Fidelibacterota bacterium
GGTAGTTTTCGATATTCTCCAATACTTTTCCGGTTCCCTTTGCAACAGAAAGCAAAGGTTCATCTGAAATACTTACCGGTAGATTTGTTTCGCGGCGAATACGTTCATCAAGTCCATGTAATAATGATCCACCACCCGTAAGGATCACACCACGATCTAAAATATCCGCTGAAAGTTCAGGCGGAGTATGTTCGAGTGTCCGTTTAATGGCAGCGATCATCATTTCGATGGTTTTTTGCAGACATTCCGACACATCATTTGCATCCACTTCCACAGTGCGTGGAATACCGGTTAAAAGGTTACGGCCTTTTACGGCTATGATCTTTTCTTCTGTTGGAATGGCTGAACCAACAGCTTTTTTGATCTCCTCGGCTGTGCGCTCCCCGATCAAGAGATTATGTTTTCCGCGAAAATAATGTACAATAGCGTTGTTCAGTTCATCACCTGCAACGCGGATAGATTCTTTTGCAACAACACCGTTCAGGGCAAGAACTGCGATCTCGGTAGTTCCGCCACCAATATCGACGATCATGCTTCCAATAGGCTTGCTGATATCAATACCTATACCTATAGCGGCAGCAACGGGTTCTTCAATAAGATAGACCCGACTGGCATTTGCACGTTCAGCACTTTCCATTACAGCGCGTTTTTCCACTTCAGTAATACCGGATGGAACACAAATAACCATTTTAGGACGTGCAAAGCGTGAGAGCTGGATCTTCTTGATAAATCCCTGCAACATACCGTCGGTCATCTCGAAATCAGCGATCACACCATCTTTCATTGGGCGGATGGTTATAATATTGGGATGTGTACGACCCAACATGTCCATAGCTTCGTTCCCAACCGCAATGATCTTACCGGTTTTCAGCGATTTTGAGACAATAGAAGGTTCATTAATTACAATGCCTGCACCGCGCATATGTATAAGCGTATTTGCTGTCCCCAGATCGATTGCAATATCGCTATTTAACCATTTGAACATACTCATGACAATTCCTTATTATTTCTTAGAGCCACCTGCCGGATTTGAACCGGCGACCTACGCTTTACGAAAGCGTTGCTCTACCGACTGAGCTAAGGTGGCACAGCTTATAAATATAATATCTTCGTTAAAGAAAACATTAATTTTTCTAAACTATTTAGACCTTAACTTTTGCGAGCCACACTTTAACTTTATTATAAACGGCTTCTGCCGTAAATCCAAATTTTTCAGCTAAAATCTCATAGGGTGCTGAAGACCCATAATGGTCAATTCCCAAATGCAGAACCGGATTAGAACTTACATTTCCCCAGCCGAATGTGCAACCGGCTTCAACAGTGATCACGCTTGTGCTTCCCGGGGGAATAACACTATCGCGATATGATTGTTCCTGCTTTAAAAAAGTTTCATAAGAGGGTACCGAAACAACGCGAATCGCATGTCCCTCTGCTGTTAATTTTTCAGCTGCTTCCGTGCATAAGGCAAGTTCTGATCCCGAAGCACATATCACTGCTTCAGGTTTCATTTTTGAGTCTTTGATAACGTAGGCACCCTTATCAAAATCCGTGATAGCACAATGATCATTTTCATGCAATTCGGGTAAGTTCTGACGGGTTAGGATCAATGCGGTCGGACCATCCTGATATTCCAGTGCCGACAACCATGCTTCTGCTGTTTCCTTTTCATCTGCAGGTCGTATGACCTGAAGGCCCGGGATAAGACGCAAGGACATGATCTGCTCAATGGGTTGATGAGTGGGACCATCTTCGCCAACAAATATACTATCATGAGTAAAAACATAGATAACTTGATTTTTCATCAAAGCAGACATGCGGATCGCGGATCGCATATAATCTGAAAATACTAAAAAGGTTCCTGCATAAGGTATAAAACCATTTCCATACAGAGCCATTCCATTCATGACCGCACCCATAGCAAACTCACGAATACCATAATGGATATTTCTTCCCAAAAAATCATCCTTAGAAATTGATCCCGCACCCTTAAGCGTTGTCTTATCTGATGCGCTAAGATCGGCAGAACCGCCAACAAGCCCTGAGACATTCTTTGCGATTTCTTGTAAGATATTTCCGGAATGCGCGCGCGTTGAATTAGCTTTTCCGCTTAAACTTTTTAATATTATTTTTCTAAGATCTTGTGGTAAAGTCTTTGATATCTGAGCTTCGAATTTCATATAAGCATCCGGAGACGTGGTTTTCCACTTTTCAAGATCAGATTGCCAATTCTTGTAACCTGCTTTCTGAGTTTCTTGATATGCTTGAAATTCTTTTATTACTTCTGCCGGGATATAAAATGATTCATTTTCCGGAAAGTTAAGTGCTTTTTTGGTTAATCTAAGTTCTTCCTCTCCAAGAGGCGCACCGTGAGCCGCACTGGTATCTTGTTTGTTCGGACTACCAAAACCTATGTGAGTTTTAGCGATAATTAATGATGGTTTTTCTGATTCCGCCTGTGCAATTTTAATTGCTTCGGCAATTTGTTCGTGATCATGACCGTCGATTTCCTGTACGTGCCAATGATAAGCATTAAAACGCATTGCAACATCTTCAGTAAAAGTTAGGTCTGTAGATCCGTCAATAGTAATTCGATTACTATCGTAAAAGCAGATCAGTTTACCCAAACCAAGGTGTCCGGCAAAAGATGAAGCTTCGTGACTGACACCTTCCATCATATCGCCGTCACCACAAAAACAATAAGTATAATTTTTACCAAAAATATCACAGTTTTCGTCATTCCATTGAGCCGCTGTCATACGTGCCGCTAGTGCAAGCCCAACAGCATTTGTCAGCCCCTGCCCCAATGGTCCTGTTGTGGTTTCAACACCCGGTAGATGGTTCTCTGGGTGTCCCGGGGTTTTTGAACCCCACTGACGAAAATTTTTAAGATTTTCTAAAGAAATATCATATCCCGACAAATGCAACACGGCATAGAGTAGTGAAGAACCGTGGCCACCGGACATAACAAAGCGATCACGTCCCGGCCATTCGGGGTCTTGGGGATTATATTTTAGGAATTTAGTCCAAAGCACGCTTGCACAATCGGCCATTCCCATTGGTAAGCCCGGGTGTCCGGAGTTCGCTTTTTGTACCATATCTGCAGCTAAAAGGCGTATTGTATCTGCATTCATTTTTGACATGTTTTCTCCAACATTCATGATGGATAATTTAAGAGGAATTACCTTGGTATAAAACCCTTTTATCGTAATATCTGTTAAAACAAATATCTTGTTAAAAAAAAATTGGTTTTTTACATTTATGGAGGGAGTCATTTTGATAAATATTAAAAAACATATCGTTGCTTTTATTTTATTTTTATTGGCATATACTCTTTTGTGGACCATACCACTCGCAGTAGAATTCATAGGTATTGAAGCGTCTATTCAAGATCTCAAGGTCGTGCTTACATGGTCCACCGCTACAGAAACCGCGAATCTGGGTTTTATTCTTGAACGAAAAACTGATTCACTGGCATCCTGGGAATCTCATGCCAATTACTTGAATGACGATGCATTAGTAGGACAGGGCACCGTATCCACACAAAGCAATTACACTTATACCGATTCGCTTGTCACTAATGGTATAACTTATTTCTATCGTATTTCAGGTATAGATTATGCTAATAATATTGGTTTACTTGACAGTCTTTCAATTTTGGTGGAAGAGGTTGGAATTAAACCAATGGTTCCAAGCGATTTTATATTGACAGCATATCCAAATCCGTTTAATCCAAGAATAGCAATCAGCTACAAGCTGTCAGTTTTCAGCCATATAAATACAAGTATTTATAATACACAGGGAATTCTCGTCAAAGAATTGATCAATGATTTTGTTGAAGCGGGAAATCATGAAATAATTTGGGATGCTACAGGCATACCAAGTGGTGTGTATATTGTAACAATGCAGGCGGGAAATACCGTGAAATCTCAGAAAATTGCTTTAATAAAATAACCCATAACCCATAATCAAATTGACTCAGTTTGATTAAATATCTTACAATAGCAAAAACCCGTCTTTTTCAAGACGGGTTTTCTGTGAGCGTTGAGGGACTTGAACCCCCGACCCCCTGCTTGTAAGGCAGGTGCTCTAAACCAACTGAGCTAAACGCCCGATATTTCAAGCCCGTTATTATATGACCTTTGGTATATTTTTGCAAGTGTTTTTTATGTAAGACTTTGCTCGCTTATCTTAAACACCCAATCATGAATAGATCTTTCGACTTCGCCATCGTCGGCGGCTCCGCTTAAGATGACAGGCATTATTTTTTATCGTATTATTTCAAAAAAATCATCTTTGCTTTCCGGATCTCATTCCGGGATTCTA
>JAUVKP010000065.1 GCA_030596185.1 Fidelibacterota bacterium
ATCATGAGAGCAAGCGCATCAGTCAACTGATATTCATTTTTAGTTTTAAAATCATTCTTGATCAGCTCTTCAATAGCGTGTTTCAGCTTGCGTTGACTTTGAATATAATAAGCGCCGGCTATCGCAAGATTGCTGACAGGATGTTCCGGTTTTTCCACCATTCGCGTGATCAAGCCGTTCGCGTCAGTTTCAACAATACCAAATCGTTTTGGATCTTCAACTTCGACAACAGCAATAATGTTGTGCTTGGGATCTTTCAGCTTGGACATATCTAGATCAATGATCGTATCTCCAAGAATGATCAATACCGGTTCATCTACGTCATCTAGGCCATAAAGAACAGCATGTCCAAGTCCTTTCATTTCTTGCTGAACCGGAAAATGAAATTTACCCGGGAATTTTTCATTGAAATACGAAATGATCGATTCTTTTTTATATCCGACAATAACCGATATTTCGTCAAACCCGGCATCAAAAAGTGATGTTGATATATGTTCTAAAATAGGTTTACCCGCAACGGAGACCATCACTTTGGGACGGTTTAAGGTATGGGGTTTTAATCGCTCACCGATGCCGGCAGCGGGAATAATGGCTTTCATTCAATTCCTTTGACAGTGTAACCTAACTCGTTAATCGCATCTTTGATCTTTTCAGTATCAACCCTTCCGGTTACCCGGGCAGTTTTCGTCTCTAAATTTACGTCAACTTTAGTCATTCCGTCAAGGAAAGAAAGTCCTTTTTTTACATTCATTACGCAATGTTGGCATGTCATGCCTTCGATATGCACAAGATAATTTGTTTTTTCTGTCATATTGGGTACCTCACATGAATCACATTGTTCGTTTTTACCTTTGATTTTCTTGACCATTTTATTGATCAGAGTATAAATGATCAGAATCGTTAAGATGATCGCCGAAGCAATCATCAGCCACTCGGGAAGCATGTGGTGGTCATGCCCCATGGACATAATACCGGTAAACCAGGATGCCGGCATAAACTGATCAAGGATCACACCGCCTGCAAAAGAGCCTATAATGATCGTTGATAAATAAACGATCAGGGATTTTTTACCCAATGTGTTGCCGATCACTGAGATGGTTGCGGCATTAGTTGCCGGGCCGGCCATTAGAAAAACCAAAGCAGCACCCGGTGATAGCCCTTTCAAGATCAGAGCAGCGGCAATAGGGACGGAAGATGTTGCGCAAACATACAGTGGAATCGAAGCAACCAGCATCACAACCATAGAAAGATAGGGGTTCGACAAATAATTCAAAAAGAAATCATCCGGTAAAAGCACCGATATCAACCCGGCAATCAAAATACCAATGGCCAGCCATTTGGCAATATCAGCCATAAAATCAATAAATGCATATTTCAGAATAGCAGGGATCTTGCGCCAACCTTTGGGCATTGCTTCTTCGACAGTTCCGTTTGCATACTTATGAGGTTTTTCACCCTCAACTTTGTTAGTGATCACACCACCGGCAAGACCCGTCAAAAAAGCTGCGATCGGTCGAATGATCGCAAAGGGTAAACCCAAAAGAGAATAAGTGATCATAATGGAATCTACGCCGGTTTGTGGCGTAGAGATCAAGAATGATTGAGCGGCTCCCTTTGATGCACCGTTGCGGTAAAGTCCAACTCCGGTCGGGATCACACCACAGGAACATAGTGGCATGGGAACACCAAGCAGAGATGCATTGATCACTGAACGAAGATTTGCTTTTCCCATATGGCGTTTGAGAGCTCCGGGTTTAAAACTGTATTTTAAAATACCGGCAATAAGAAAACCTAAAAGCAAATAGGGCGCCATTTCGAGCACTAAGTGATATATTTCAAAAATATAATCTTTAATAAACTGCATGAATCTCCAATTTCTGCATAACGATCTTTAACGACCTCAAGCTATAATGTTCCCTCTAGGCTTCCGGAATATTTGCTTCTACCATTTTGATCTCTTTCCACTTCCCGCCACGATAGCGCAAATAGAAAACGACAGAGAACAGCATGAAAACGGAAACAACCACTAGCCAACCGGCACGAGCATTCATGTTCAAAACCTTTACCACAAGAAAAAGTCCACCGACCATAATATAATGCAGGGTAACAGAAGCTATCATGGACCAACGGGTATCACCCGCCCCTCGAAGCACGCCTACAAAAGTTACGATCGCAGCTTCAACCAGAACATAAAAACCCGCAATACGAAGCATATATACGGCAGTAGGAACCGCTTGTTCAAAAATTGCGCTTTCACCGGTCGGTCTAAAAACATTAACCAACTGTTGCGGCAAGAAAATAAACAGCCCCAATATTACAGCCGAATACATTAAGCCGGTTTTAAATGCGGATATGGCTACCTTACTTGCAATATCAATTTTTTGGGCACCCATATATCGACCCACCAAAGAAGTCACCGCAATTTCAATTCCGATCAATGGGATGTAAGAAACATTATCCCAGTTGAACATAATGGTCGTAGCTGTTGCGATTACATCTCCCATTGAATGAAAGATCAAAATCATCAGATTAAAGGCAAATAGGTTCAGGAGGAATTCAAGTCCGGGAGGATAACCGAATTTTAACAATTTTTTCATGATCTGTCGGTAATAATGAAAAGATTTCATTACGTGGAATTCTTCGCGATTTTTTTTACCAAAATACGCAGCAAAAAGAACTACTAACCCGGATACACCTCCAATTATAGTTCCATAAGCAGCACCACGGATTCCCATTGCAGGAAAACCTAATTTTCCAAAGATCAGAACATAATTCACTCCAACATTTACAAGCATCGTTAGAATACCGGCTATCATCACAACTTTAGTTCTGCCAATTCCGGAAAAATATGAACTAAAGACGGTCCTGATTAAGCCAATGATCGCACCGTAGATCAGAATATTGAAGTATATAATTTGATATTCAAGTTGAACAGCCGGCACATGCATAACATCAAAAAATTTAATAGCCAAGGGTTTTGCCAGTAAGACAATTGGATATGCAAGCAATGCGATCATCAATGCCTGGGTAGTGACTGTCGGGCAAGAGCTCTTGCGATTTGCGCCTAAATATTGTGCAACTAAGGCAGTTGAATAGCCAATTAACCCAAGGAAAAAAGTGGACATCATAAAAGCAGTTAAGCCGCCACCCATAGCCGCATTCATCACTTCCGGACCTAATCGCGACAAGAACATTCTATCAGTAAAAGTCATGACCGTGTCAGCCGCGTAGGAAATGATCATTGGCAAAGCAATAGCCAACATTTCCTGGATCCCGCCGGGGGTGTGCTCGCGATTTTTTAATAAAACTTCTGACATTATCCGCTCATATTTTTGTTTCCAATATTAAGCTCAATCCGAAAGGAAAAGAAGAAAAAAGGGATTTAAATTGTAGGGTCCAGCTACAGTTTGGCTAAAAATTTTATATTTGACTTACCACGGCATTCATGCCGTGGTAATAAAGTCATATTAACTCGGGTTTTAACCCACTCTGGGGTTGAAACCCCACTTTTTAATATTTACCAAAACCCCGAGCTAAAGCTCGGGGTAATGCAAATCATATAACAAATAACTCTGAGTTGAACCCGGGGCTATTGAACAATAATTCATTCTTTCGCATTACACGTTACGGGTCACGAGTTGTTAGTCTTCTTCTTGTTCAAGCACAACGAGTTTAGATTCAATACCCGGGATCACGGCTACTTTACGTGCCAATTCAGCATCATCTTTATCAGAGCCAAAAAGTTCTAAAAACAGGAATCCACTTTCAGAACAATTTTCCATTACACCTGTGTGCAGACCCAACCGAGTTTTGATCAGACATCCCCATGCAGTCAGAACTTGTTGAAGTTTAACGGCCGCTTCTTTACGTTTCCCGACCAGTACAAGTAAAACTGTCTTTTTCATGATATCTCCTATGTTGTTTTATAATCTTTTAACCTATTTGTCATTTTGACTAAGTCTGTCGCCGACAGACGCACGGAGAGATCTTAAATTACTACGTTGGAGATTTCTCCATCCCGACATTTCGGGGGTTGAAATGACAAAATAATATTTTTTACCTCTATTGCGAGTTTTTTAGCGCTTTCTTCAACTTGCTTTTTAAACATCTCCGTTGATTCACAATCCGCAAAATCTGTTGTGATCTTCATGGCAGACATGGGAATATTTTTTTCCTTTGCGATTGAAGCGAAAGTATAACATTCCATATCAGCCAATCCGGCTCCATGTTTTTTGTGTGAAGTATCTCGTAGAGTACTATCTTCAATACTTTTTCTTACTGAAAGACAGGATTCAATCGATTCGTCATTTAATAAATGTAATGGTATTTTTTCCTCATTTTCAGCCAATGTTGAGGAAATATGATAAATTTCTCCAAGTTCTAAGGACGGAGCCAATATGCCTGCTGTGCCAATGTTCAATATATAATCTACTTGGTGCTTATCGAGATAGGCTGTCAAAGTTCGTTGCGCCATTATAGGTCCAACTCCGGTAATTAGAATATCATATCCTTCACTTTGATATAAAGCGGTCTTATTGCTATATGCTTTTACTTTTTTCGCGGATAAAGCATTTAACAGAGGTGCAATTTCTATACTTAGTGCAGCGACTATTAACATAATAAAATGTAATGCGATTGAGTTGAAAATGGAAGAAAATAACTTTGTCAAATGGTATAATTCTGTCATTTATTGCTTTTAACATATTCCCCCTCTTTTGCTTTTTTGCCTTATAATTGTCAATTGTCCTTTGCCTGCCCTGCGTAGTCCGTCAGTTGGGGGACGAAGCGGGGTCAATTATCAATTGATTAGTTTTTGCCTTTGTACTTTTCTTCCCCTAAATTTTGCCATGAAACGTTTATTCTTAATATCCTTATGGTCATTTCTTTTTATCGCAGTTATGTTAAGTGCGGCAGACACCTTATATATTGCTCCTTGCGATGAAGTAGCCATTAATATTTTCGGTGATCAAATTTGCCTGTCTCAAAATGAGGGTGTCTTAAGAAGATATGTTGATGGCAAAATGAAAAACATCTTTTCCAGCCAAAATCTTACCGGGAAACTGACTCTTCAATATCCTTTGCGACCTATTCTTGATGGCGCAGATAATATCTATATGCTTGATGCCGCAACAAACACCGTTATCGGCTGGGATAGGTTTTTAAATATTCATTCCGTTACGCCCCTGCACGAAGATATTCTTTCACCGATAGATTTTACAGTAACTTCTGAACATGATTGGTTGATCTACGATGATTTTTATGGGCAAATCCTACAGATCCATCCGGGAGATGGTTTTTTTACAGACTGGGGCGACAAACCGGTAAATGGCGAGATCAAACTCTTTACATTAAATAACCTGGTAATAGTATATCTTGAGAGTGATAGCCTGATTCGTATTTGCGATGAAAATGGCACAACCTTGAATGAGTTCTCACTTCCCAAAGAATTAAAGACAAGCAAAATATTTCCTCTTGAGGATTTAACATTTGCTTTAAGATCAGAAACAGGAATATTTATCTGGAAACCTGAGGATGATTTGCTTCGTTACTTATCAGATCTAAAAAATGTTGTATATCTCGGTCAACAAGATAATTCATATATCATGATCAGCCAACAGGGAGCCGTAGTTACTATTCCATGATCCGATACAAAAAAATTCTTGCCGGCATTGTGTTATCTTTGCTCTCGCTCCCCCTCTTTGCCGGAACGGCAGAGGAGAATGTTGTTCTCCACCCGGGACAAACGGTTTATGCATTACGACATCAATTGATCGCACTTGATTCAATTTCTATAGACAATAATATTCCCTATCTCGTTGATGATCTTTACGGACGACTCATTTTATTACAGTCCCCTGAAAAACAAGATACTATAAATATTTATTATCAATACAGTGGTTTGAGTGCACCTCGAAAAAAGAACCTTGGAATTGGAAAAATAAATGATTGGTTCCCAAAAGAAGCTATTGAAAGAAGCACATCATCTTATTCTGAGTTGTCGAACATTAAAACAAGCGGATCCGTTTCGCGGCAATTAGAGGTCGGATCATCCGGTCAAAGTTTACTAAGTGGTGGATTGGATATCCGTATCAATGGTGAACTATCTCCCGGTGTTCATATCAAAGGAATAATTTCAGATAACGATGCACCTTTTCAAGACTATTCCTCCACTCAGTCGGTAAAGGATGTAGATAATGTTCTGATACAAATATACTCAGATAATTTCAACGCCCAGATCGGCGATGTCTATGTTAATAATTCATGGAATCATTGGAGCCGTTTCAATCGAAAATTGATCGGCGCTCAAGCTAGTTTTAAAAATGATCGTTATCATGGAGCTGCCTTTGTAGGTTCTGCTCGCGGAAAATTCAATCGACAAGAGATCATTGCAAGAGACGGCGACCAAGGGCCTTATAGATTGCAAGGTGCAGACGGAAACAACGCTATTACTATCGTTCCGGAGTCCGAAAAAGTGTATGTAGATGGTGTCGCTCTTAAGAAAACACAATACACACTTTATTATACAGATGCTGAACTATTTTTCTCATCTGAGTTGATGGTATCT
>JAUVKP010000213.1 GCA_030596185.1 Fidelibacterota bacterium
AGCGCAGTGGTCAGTCAAGAACTGTATTTGACGATCCTTTCTTTGGCACGAACACGAAAGATATAAATATTGTTGCACCATCCGATACAATTATGGTTCTACCACTTCCATCTTCCGCAGGTTTCGCTTTTACAGGTGCGATCGGTGAATTTTCAATGAAAGTGAGTCTTGATAGTTCTATCATTCAGGAAAATCAAGCAACTGCTCTACATGTCGAACTGACCGGTAAAGGAAATCTTGAACATTTTGCTTTTCCTGAGCAGAATTTTCCTGAAGGCTTTGAGGTTTTTGAACCTAAGGTAAAGAATAACTTTAAACTAAAAAATGAAGATTATAGCGGTAAACGCTCCTGGGAATATGTCTTGATCGCATCAAAACCGGGGACCTTTCATTTCGATGATATTTCTTTTACCTATTTTTCACCTGAAAATGAAAAATTTATTACACTACGATCTCCGATAAAAGATTTACGAGTGATATTACATAATGAATTAGAAGGGGATTATACATCAGCATTATCACCTGATGAAGTTCGCCTCTTATCTAAAGATATCCGCTTTATCCAGATGGGAGAAGGGAAAATATTTGATTCAAGCTATGATCCGGTGAAAGATCAAAAGAACTGGATCATATACTATATTGCTATTCTTTTTGTGTTTTTCTTCATTATTCTTGAGATCATTTGGAAAATACGCATGAGCAATATGAAGCAAATTCGTTATAAGAATGCCTTAAAAACGGCCTTGAACAAATTTCAGAAGATCATCGATGATCAAGATGCGGAACTTGTCCTTCTTGAGATCGAAGCAGCATTTGTGGATTATTTGCGCGATAAACAGCTGAAAAATAATGTTCATGCCGATATTTCCGGTATCATGAAAACGATTGAAACGTATAAATATGCACCCGGTATGCTGTCGCATGTCCAACTTAACCAATTAAAAGATCAGGCATTGGCTCTGATAGAGGATATTGAAAAAATATGAAACGCGTGATCACCATGAGCATAGTGCTTCTATTATGTTTGGGTTCACTGACTTTGGCAGCTGATGTTGATAGAGATCAGTTGTTCAAACAGGGTGTTTCGGCTTATGTAGGTGAAGATTATCAACATGCCATAGCTATTTTCCATCAATTGGAAGAAAGCAAAGAGGTCAGTTGGGAATTATACTATAATTTGGGTAACAGCTATTATAGAAACGGTGAATTGGGTAATGCTATTCGATATTGGGAAAAAGCTAAGATCCTGGCTCCGTCCGGATCGGATATTGATCACAATTTGCTCATTGCAGAGAAGCATCTCATCGATAAAGTTGTCCTGCCGGATATGTTTCCTTTGTTTAAGTGGTATAAGCAAATGCAAAGACAATTGTCATTGTCCGTCAATATTCAGCTCATTGGAGCTTTGTTCTTGATATTAATACTCGTTCTTGGACTTATCAGGCGGGCGAGCCGGCGTAAAAGTAAAAATTATAAAGCTACTTATATTACGGTTTTGAGTGTTTTCCTGGTTCTTATCATATTATTTACTTCGATCACTATCGATACGGCCCAAAGACGGAAAAATGAAAAATATGCCATTATTCTGGAGCGTTCTGTCGAAATTTTTTCCGAACCTACCGAAGATGCCATAGTATTGTTTATCCTGCATGAAGGGTCAAAAGTAAGGGTTAATAAAAATATTGAGGATTTGTGGTCTAATATTTCGTACTTTGACGACAAGGTTGGCTGGATATTACGTTCAGCGATCGGGGAGATTGAAGAATGAAAAGATATTTACTTACTATTGCCATGATACTCATAAGCGCTATGTTATTCTCTCAAACAACACAGCAAGAATTTCTACATCCCTCTAAAGTTCGCAAGAACTATAAATTAAAAGAATTTAAGACTATTTTATTTTCCGATGATGAAGTTTTTAAAACTGACCCTTCACACATGAATAAAGAATATATTGAGAGCTCAGGATATAGGATCCAACTAATTTCTACACAGAAACTAAATGAAGCGATCGCGATCAAGGCACAAGCTGATTCTCTCTATTCCATGCCGGTCTATGTAGACTTTGAACCTCCAAATTATAAAGTAAGGATCGGAAACTACATTACTAATGAAGAAGCTCTTGTCATGCAAACTGCCATGAAAAACCAGGGTTTTAAATTTGCTTGGGTTGTTCCAAGTAAGATCGTAATAATCAAATGAAAAAAATCAAATATGTATTTCTAATGATCTTGTTCTCATTATCGGGACTTTTTGCCATGGATGAAGCTTTTGAAAAGGGTTTTGATCTATTTTATAATTACCACTTTAATGAAGCGGAAACTTATTTTAAAGATCAAATTAAAGATTCTAAAGACCCGTTTCCTTATTATGCTTTCTTGTCCTATCTGGGCATCCGTTCAGATATGGCAAATGCTCGCTATGAGGATGCAATGGCAAATGCCAATAGGATGATCAAAATATATAGTCCTGTATTCGAATCATATTTACAAAGTTCTCCGGAAGATATTGATGCACAGTTTTATTATGCGGTTTTACTGGCAGGCAAGATGCGTATTTATTTGAATAAAATGGAATACATGAAGATCATTAAAGGTGCTCCCAAGATCCTTGGCAAAAAAGTGACGATAGACCGTTATACTAAAAAAGATTTTGCCGAAATGGATTTTGGAACCGGCGCTTTTGATTATTATTTATCTGTTGTGGGTGGAAATTACGGTATGAGAAATCTATTCAGTAATTCCAAATCAGATGGTATTCGTGATTTGTGGTCTGCCTATAATAACGCCAAATATACCCGCTGGGAAGCTGCGATCGTTCTGATGTATGTTTACATGTACGATAAAATGGATTATGAGCAATGTGCTCAATTATGCGATGAGTTCTTGGCAAAATATCCCGATAATCTCGAAGTCCTCGCAATTGCCGCCGAATGTGACTATTACCGGGCAAAATGGAATGAAGGTGATAATCATAAACGGCATATCACTAAATTATTGAAACATGGATTATTGGATGACGACAGAGGGTGGGAAGCCCGTCTAAGCTATGTTGAAGGTGTCCGTGCCATGTTGAAAGAAGATCATATCGAAGCTCTTGATCATTTTAATACGGTCTATGAAATGGATGCCATCGAATATTCATGGTATCGCTCCATTGTCCTCAAATATACAGGTGATGTGTATCTGAAAATGGGATTGGTTCGTACAGCAAAATTATATTATGAACAGACA
>JAUVKP010000212.1 GCA_030596185.1 Fidelibacterota bacterium
ATTGCTCACGATGGAGATAAGAGGCCGCTCCCGAAACCGTCTCGGGATCATTTTCATCTATTCCCGGATTTTTCAGTGTGCGAATAAATATGATCTCATAACTTGAATACCCCACTGTTATCAGGATAAGCCCAATACAAATCAAGCGACTCCATTTTGCAGCAATGGGACGAGATTTAAGCACTTTCCCGAAAATAAAGAACAGGGAAATGAATATCGCAATCAAAACAAGAAGAGCCAAGGGAAATGAAACAGCAGCAGGATTGATATTGATCATTTTTGCGATCTCTGGAGTTCCATCAATAATACCCTTATGAATGATCACATAAATAAGTCCCGCCAGTGCGGTTACACCAATAAAACTTTTAATCTCAAATTTTGAATAACGGAAATATATGATCAGTACAATAAACGGGATGGCAAGAATGTTAAGTAGGTGCATTCCAACCGCAATACCTAAAGTGTAAAACAAAAACAGTAAATATTTTTCGCCATGCTTGCCTTGTATATCTTCGGCATCCCATTTTAACACAAGCCAAACGGTTAATGCAGTCAATAGTGTACTGAATGCATAAACTTCGGTCTCTACGGCATTAAACCACTGACTATCGGAAAATGCAAAAGCCATTGCGCCAAGAAAGGCTGAAAAATAGACAATGAATTGGTCTTTGAATGTATCTGCTTTCCCACGAAACCGTTGGATAAGAAGGATAATACTATAATAAAGTATAATAATTGTTGCCGCTGAAGTAAAGACGGATAACAAATTGACCCGATAGGCAATATCTGCACTGAAGGGGATCATTGAGAATATCCGGGCAAAAAGTAAAAACAGCGGAGCGCCGGGTGGGTGGGGAACGGACATAGTTGCTGCACATGCAATAAACTCACCACAATCCCAAAACGACACAGTGGGCGCTACAGTTAGCATATAAACAATAAATGAGATCAGGAGACTTGCCAGTCCAAAACCCAATTTTAATTTATTTGCTTTTTTGATTTTGTCAATTAACATCATAATCCTTTTTTCAATATTTACTCGGCATCTTCCGGTTTTTCTTCGGCTGGTGCGTCATTATCCTCTTTCTTTTCTTCTTTTTCTTCTACAGGTTTATTGACCTCATCAACATAATTTAAACGAAGGTCAGAGATAGTTCTGCTAAGAAATTTATCTTCTTCTTCATCTAAATTACCTTTGGTCTTTTCCTGTAATGCGGCAAGCAAGTCAATGGTCTGTGATGCTTGCGGGAGATTTCGGTCAATATTACCCGTCATAGGATCAGGTAATTTGCCCAAACTAATAAATGCAGACTGTGTTAAACTATAGACTAGGCCCATAAATAATTGTCCGCTGGTAATCGTATCAGTCATTTTTTCCTCCAATTAATATTCCAAAAGATTAATTTAATTCCAATTATGAAGTATAACAATAAAAACCTAAGCAAATACAGTGCTTATTAATGTCAAAATATACCATAGTGTTCCGCAATATAAATTATAAAGAAAAGTTTAGAGTTTAAGAAATCCGGGTTCTATTTTTCGAACCTCGACTTTTCAATATTATTTTTCGACCAGCCAGCACCCGGCTAAAGCAGGACAAGCTGGCAGGTCTTTTCAACTTTCAACCATCACCTCTCGACTCTTATACTTTTGCCTTTTGCTCTCCTTCGCTAAAGCTTCGAAGAGTCTTCGACCTTTGTACTTTTGCCTCGATCAACCTATTCCCGCATAGTTCAGTTTATTGGAATAGTGCGCAAGAAAGTAATTTCGAAAATCCAGATGAACGGGAAGTAAAAGCTGTGGGTCTTTTTGAATTAAGGTAAATGCTACATTCCTTGTTTTCTCCATAATCGGTCTGTCGGAGAACATATTTATAAATTTCAGATCAGGGAGACCATGTTGACGTGCACCAAAAAAATCACCTTGGCCGCGTTGACGAAGATCTTCCTCGGATATAATAAATCCATCATTGTTATTCTCCAATATTCTCAGGCGGTCAGTAGAAATTTGTGTTTGATTGCGTTGTACCAAGATACACCACGATGCTTCACTCCCCCGTCCTACCCGGCCACGGAGCTGATGCAATTGACTTAAACCAAAACGCTCAGCATTTTCAATAAGCATGACAGTTGCATTGGGATTATTTACTCCCACCTCGATTACAGTCGTACTCACAAGAAGCTGAATTTTATTATTAATAAATGCCTGCATGATCAATTTTTTGTCATTTTTTTTAATCTTGCCGTGAAGCATTCCTATTTGAAAATTTGAAAAGCGTTCTTGTAATTCTTCATAACCTTTTTCAACAGCTTTCAAATCCATCTTTTCAGATTCTGCGATCAAAGGATAAACAACATATATTTGCCGGCCGGCGTTCATTTCCTTTTCAAAGAAATCATATACACCCGGCAATCGTGAAGGCAATACCACTTTTGTTTTGACGGGAATACGTCCTTTAGGCATTTCATCAATAATTGATACATCCATATCACCATAAAGTGTCATGCTCAATGTTCTTGGAATAGGCGTTGCGGTCATAGCCAAAGTATGTGGATGATAGCCTTTTTTTATCAAAGTTCCTCGCTGATCAACACCAAAACGGTGTTGTTCATCAATAATCACCAGGCCCAAATGGGAGAATTGTACATCTTCCTGGATCAAAGCATGTGTACCTATAACAATGGGGATTTCACCAGAAGAAATTGCAGCTAGTAAAAGGTCACGTTGTTTTTTGGGTGTTTTTCCTGTCAAGAGGCAACAATTGACATCCAAACGATCAAATTCATTTTTAAAGTGTTCATAATGCTGGTTAGCCAGAATCTCTGTCGGTGCCATAATAGCGGTTTGAAATCCATTTGATGTCATAATTGCCGCAGCCATAGCTGCAACCAATGTTTTTCCGCAACCGACATCACCCTGAAGAAGGCGATTCATGGGTTGGTTTCCTTTTAAATCTGCGAATATTTCTTTTAATACCCGTTTTTGAGCTTCTGTTGCTTCAAATGGAAGATGTTTATATAAATTTCGTAAAATATCCCCGGCTTTTTCACATTTTGCATTATTACTTTGCTCTTGAATTCGCCGTTTTTTTATTGAAATAATACTTTGAAGCATTAAAGATTCCTGAAATTTAAAGCGATAAAGGGCTTTATCAAGCGTCTCTCCAGATCCCGGGAAATGTAATTGCCGGATCGCCTCTGTAAAAGGCATTAAATTACTTTCATTTCTTATTTTTTCGGGGATAGG
>JAUVKP010000133.1 GCA_030596185.1 Fidelibacterota bacterium
TATCGGGCGTTATCCCGCCACCGCCATAAACGATCCGTCCGTTCTTGGTTGTATGTTTTGGGCGTACATGCAAATTTTTATCAAGCGAATCATTGAACACACTATCCGGGAGAGTATATAGATCTTCGTAATACTGATCAACACCGTCTTTATAAGAACGCTGTATCAATCGACCGGAAGGGGTAAAATAATGAGCGGTTGTTACGCGAATAGCGGAACCGTCTCGCATACTCCATTGGTTTTGTACTAACCCTTTTCCAAAAGAAGTTTCCCCAACGATCAGACCACGGTCAAGATCCTGTAGCGCGCCCGAAACAATTTCCGACGCGGAAGCAGATCCGCGATTGATCAAAACTATGATGGGCACATCTTCATATTTACCCTTTTTAGTAGCAATATAGTAGCGATTCGCCTTTCGTATCCTACCTTGTGTGTAAACGAGTGTGTCGCCGGCTTCCACGAATTCATCTAGGATGTCAATGGCCTGATTCATATATCCACCACTATTGTAGCGAAGATCAAGAATAACTGATTTCATCCCATCTTTTTTTAAGGCTTCCATGGCGTCTGAAAATTCTTTGTATGTTTTTTCCGCAAAACGATTCAGGAGAATATATGCCGTTTCATCATCCAGCATAAAATACCCGGAAACCGAATAAAGCGGAATATCATCTCGAGTGATCGTAACATCAAACGGTTCTTCAATACCTGGGCGTAAAACATTAACAATTACTTTGGTGCCTTTTTTACCGCGTAATTTTTTCTTTGTTTCGTCCCGGGTAATTTTATAGGCGGATTCGTTGTCTATCTTTAGAAATTTGTCACCGGATTGCAGGCCAACCTTATCCGCAGGAGTTCCGATAATGGGAGATATTACAGTGATATATCCATCTATAATATCATATTCGATACCAATGCCCTGGAATTCACCTTCAAATGTTTCTTGAACCGACTTGAAGCGCTTAGCAGGAATATAGGTCGAATGCGGGTCAAGCTGTTCAAGTAGACCGCGGTAAGCACCTTCCATTGTGCTATCCCAATTAACATCTTCGACGTAATTTTCGTTTACGATCCCTATAATATCTGTTAGAACTTGTAGCTTTTCGTAAATATCACGTGCATCTGCACGAAGTCGGGATATATGCGATATACTAAATAACAGCACCAACGCCACTATTGAAAGTACAATAGTTCTTTTGTTTCGTTTCATAAAGGCCATAATTTTTTCTTTCTCCATGGTTTTCCAACCGTTTTCCAGCAATTATATTAATTTTATCGCTTTTCTCCTATCTTTTGTTTCAACTTTCCTCAATTTAACTAATAGGGGGAAATAATAAAACACCCCGAAAACTCGGGGTGTTTTATATATTACTCGTCTTAATTTCTAGAGAGTAAGGGTAAACTCATACTTTGCAACCAGACTATCAAGTACCGGCGGGAAAGCAGTTTCTTTTTTCTGTTCCTTTAGTGTCGCGATAACTTCAGAGCGAACATCTTCAAGCGTTTTACCTGCCTTGCAGTCTTCAATTTTAATTATATGGTATCCGTAAGGTGTTTCTACAAGATCAGTTATCGTACCAATGGGGAGTGTGAAGCTAGCATCTTCAAAAGATTGAACCATACGGCCCCGGGGGAAATCGGTATAAAGCCCACCGTTTGTGTTAGAACCGGGATCTTCACTGTAGGCAGCAACAAGAGAAACAAAATCTTCACCTGCTTGTGCTTTTTTAACAACCTCTGCTGCTAATGTTTTAATACTGTCAACTTCTTCAGCTGCCTTTCCTTGTGTTAGGAAAAGAATGTGACGAACGGTTGCGGTTTCTTGTGAATACTGTTCTTTATTGTTGTTGTAATAATCAACAACTTCATCATCTGTCACACTAAAATCAGCACTTAAAAGGGCAACCTCATCAATGTATTTCATGATAAGCATATTCTTGCGTGTATCTTCGCGAACAAAGTCAAGGTCAACTTGTTGTAATTTAAGTTGTTCAATAAAGGCGTCTTTGCCGCCATTGGGAGCAAAAAGATTTTTTTCCATAAAAGCATCAATTGAGTCTTTTGTAACTGTTACTCCTTCTTTTTTAGCTTCTTCAAGTAAAATATCTTGCTGGGCCTTCAGGGTGACAACTTGCATGATAAATGATTCAATGCGAGCAGGGTCAACGCTTTCGATAATAGAAATATCGCCGCGCATGCCTTGATAAACACTTTCCATTATATCATAATTTTTGATCTCAAATGATGTGGTGGTGGCCAACACAACGGAAGAATCGGGTTTCATGTAGGGAATTTTCTCGCCCATAGTCGTGAAAAATTCAACCTGATCAGGGGTGAGATCGGCTTTGTCCGAACACCCGACGAACATCATTGTTGCTAACGCCATAATTAATAGGGTCCTTTTCATTCATATTTCCTTTCTATTGATTCAAATATTCTAATTCTAAGTGATAATCCCATTTATCGAAATATAGATTTCCGCCTCTCCACTCAACTTCCCCACGTTGAAAATCGTTTGTTTCACTGCGTAAAAATTGTTTTTCGGGAAAAAGGGGTATTCCATAATCGTCATTCACTATCAGTCTATAGTTGTCCAGTCCGCCCAAGAAGAAACCTTGAACTTCCGGATGCTTAACTTGTTGCCGGCCGAAAGATTGATCAACAGGCACCCAAGCTAAACCTTCGAAGTATATTTCACACCAATCGGGCAAATTCTTATTACCGGGGTGAAGCATCCAGCCACTTTGCCAACGAGCTGGAATTCCGTTATGGCGAACAAGAACCATGAAAAGCAGTGTCACTTGACCACAATCACCATGATTGTTGGCAATCACATATTCCGGGATGTTTTCGATCGTAGAATATTCACGAGCACTTGCCCATGGGTAATTGTCTGTAATATAGTTAAATATTTTCTTAACTATCTGATAGCTGTCTTTTTCATCGCCAACGATCTTTTCAGACAGGGCTTTGATCGCAGGTGTAAACAGAAGGTGGGGGTTTCGTTCATTCGTGTATTTCTTATAAAGTTCGCTACTTTTATCATATGGTTTGATCTCCGCATTTTCAAGATCGAACCATTGCGCACGCGTGGTGGTTGAGAAGGCCATTTCAAAGACCGTGGGCTCTCCCGCGATAGCCGGTTTCTGCATGTACAAAGTACGCTGCATTTGACTGTTGGGAGCAAGGACGTAATCATCCATACTTGTTGAAAGAAGTTTTACATTCTGCTGGCGAACATTTCCTTCACGAGGGAAAGGAAGCCAACATCTGACCATTTCACCGGCCGGAACAGCATCTGCATCAACAGTAAGAATGTAAGTAAATTTCATATCGAGCGGTTTTCCGGTTGTTTTATTACTTTTTTTCACTTCTTCTATGACGGTTGGAAGATTTTGTTCTAAGAATTCTACAAGGTCATCCTTTTTTTTGCCATCTATCTTTATTTTCTGATCTTTGGCTTCTTTGTCTATTCTAAAAAGATTCTGTGCGGCTCGTGAAAAATAGCGATACTCACCGTTGATCTTCATTTTTTCAAGTGCATTGCTTTCTTCCCAAGCGCGGAGTTGTTCGCTTGTCACTTCTGGATAATATTTTTTAATGTCAGGAAGGATATCGTTAAGAGATTTGTTGAAATCCAATTCTATGCGATGCATAATATCTTTTTTCTCTTCAAGGGCAATACGCTCAAAGTCAGAGATATTGTCCTTTGCTATTGCTTTGCTGATCTGTGTTCTTGCCATATTATACTGTCCCTTTTCAACTTTATCATCGATGGAACTGCACCCGCTTATAACAGCAAGTAGCAAAAATATGAGAATAAAGATTCCTGCACGCCTCACGACAAACTCCTATTTTTTCTCGATCATTTCCAAATTTGCACGTGGAAGAAGAACTTCTTTTTTTGTTTCATAAAGTTTAACTTTCGCTACACGGGCAAGAGAACCGGATTCCAAGCGTTGAAGCTCGTGAGGTAAATCCGTAACTTCTCCAAGCATGCCAAAATAAGGTGCGCGGATAACTCGAACTTCTGTTCCGGGTTCCATTCCGAAGAGTTCAGCTTTCTCGTCTTTAAGTTTTACTTCTTTATCAAGTGGTATAATGATCTCGGGACGAATAACCCCGGCACGGATCTGGGTAGCGCCATTTATTGAAGCCATCTTGCCTTCATGAGAACTTAACAGTTTGAGGGTTTGATCTGCCATATGGACATCACCAAAACCTTCGGTAATGATCAATGTTGTTTTAACATCTTCCTGTCCCGTAATGGCAACACCGATATCGTAACCGACGATCTTCTTAATATCGCTGTAGTTGAATCCACCCACTACAATACCGATAGCGCCAAGGCGCTGTGCTTTCATAAATGCTTTATAGCTTAAAAATGA
>JAUVKP010000085.1 GCA_030596185.1 Fidelibacterota bacterium
CAGTACAAGCGGTAGTGACGGATAGCGCAACACAGGAAATATCTCGTCATCCACATAAGCCGGATATTCGGGCGTAACCACATAAGACCGTCCATATTTCTTTTTTATCCAATACGCATAATTTCGTGTTACATTTGCCACACCATCCATAATTGGCGGAAATGATTCATTGAATTGTATTACATTTAACTTCATATTAATTACCTCATCCAAAAATAGCCCAAAGAAAACATTATGTCAAGCAAAGAGCTTTATACTTTTATCGCTGATTTGGGGCTATTCCCGGCCTTTGCGTACTTTAAGTAGGGAATAATAATATCATTTTTAGGAGTATCCGTTCCATCATAAGTGATGGTTATGACCGGTACACCCGTGATTTCCTCAATATCTTTGCCCATAGCCTCGGTAATAAGCGAGGGGCAGCAAAAAGCCGGGTTGGTCTGTACAAAAAGTGCTATCTCCGGATGTTCTTTCATGATCCGGAAGATTTTTAACACATTTTCGTAACTTTCTCCTTCCTGCTCGATGCGTATATTGAATTGAGCGAGTTCCTTTTCTACATCAGGATTGTTTGCGGGAATAGGGCCGCCGACATATTTGCTGAACAAACTCTGATAACGATTTTCAAACAACTGCATGCCCGCAAGCAAAGAACGATAAATAATTAAATCCGGTACGTTCAATTGTTTGATCCATTTTTTTACATGAGCAGAAAAAGTGATCTTTGCGTAATCATTATAGGGGGTAATGAGAACCTCACCGCCGGCATCTTCAATGACATGAATAAGATTTTGGTTCATAACCTCATTGTCCCGGACATACAGATCCCCAAAGATCGCAACCTTTGGCCGTGAAGTCTTTTCGATCTCAATACTGTCGATCTTTGAAACAACCTTTTCCACAGCTTCCAGATACTTTATTTTACCGAGAAACGCATCGATGAAAATATTCTGACATTGAGCAAGGGTTCTGTCTGTTTTTCCTTTTTCGATTTCATAAGGGCGGATCATGCACCCGATCTTTTTTAGATTGCCTCCGAACATATACGCAAAATAGGTTTTTACAGAAATAATAGCACTGAAATCGAGCATCGCTATAGTTCCTATATATATTCCGGCTTTCTCAAGATTGCCCTCGCTTTCATTGATCAAGGTTTTTATGTAGGGGGAATATAAACGGATATTACAAGCCCAATTGCCCTCGATCATCCAAAGAAGCGTATTCGCGGGAACGAGCTTATGTTTTTGGATATAAGTAATGAACTCATGTGCAATAGCATTAACGGGAATGCATTGTCCGGTATTCATTCTCATGCTTTCTGCTATCAATTGAGGGGTTTCTTCCAGCACGCGCGCATCGATACCCGCATAACGCAAATTCGCAGCGACAAGCGGAATAACCGTGGGGTCCCAATTAGGAAGCAGGATCGTTTTACCCTTGTAATCTTTTTCCATTTCAGAAGTAATGGCATATTTCTTTTCAGGTATCTTTTCCGGATCACTTGATCGAAGATGATTCCGGAATGCCCGGATACCGGCCTCAATCCGCGTTTCATATCCCACACTGGAATCATGTTCGTCTAATTGAAGAATGAGATAAGGTTTTTCGTGAGCGTCCATAATGCGCTTGAAATATTCCAGAGCAAAGGAATCCGGAGCACACATAAAGGATGTAATAAATACAGGATACAAACCGGGTGTTTTCGTACACATATCCGCAGCTTCCAAAATGGCCGCAGGATAAGCCCAGTGAAATTGATCCAGGAGAAGTTCCATATCTGCATCTTTGGCTGCAGTCGGCAGGGAATCATTAAAAAAAGTTTCAATTCCCAATTGCGCAAAATAATCCGGGATCCCCTTGTTCATAGTGTTGGAAAGTACGGTATAAGGGCGACCCAATAAAGCAACCTTGATCTCACCATCACCGGGAGGCGAATAAAGGGTCTTCATTTTTTCCTTCTTTTCCATATAAAATGTCCAGGCTTCGTCATAAGCTTTATTGACAGCGAGGATATTATATTGTTTGGGAAAGGCTTTCTGGAGAGAACGATATAGTTCCGCTTTTGTCAGCAGGGGATTTTTCCGGTGATTAATAATAGGACGCATGCTATTGATACGAACATTGTTCTCTTTTGTAAGCGAGGCAACGATCGAAGTAAACTGAGTGTAATAACAATATTTCCGCAAACGTTCAGGTTTATCGGGATCTTTACTGCTTTCAAGATGGATAGGCAGAAAAAGGATATCACAATGTGAAATAAGTGATTGAACATGTCCATGAAAGGCGGTGACCGGCGCACAGAATTCCGCTCCGCTGTGTTTTTTACCAAGTTCTATGACGCCCTTTTCGTTTACACTGCTCACGGTCTTGATCCCCAGCGCATTAAAAAAGTGCTCCCAAAGGATCAGTTCTTCGAATATTTGCAATCCGGCGGGTATTCCCACGACTGGGGCAGAACCATTGATTACCTTGGGTGTTCTTCGCGACATGGCCTTTTGGCGTGTTTGTAAGAGCGATGGGATCTTTTCTTTTTTAATGTATTTTTTTATGTTGTAATCACGCCCGCAAAGAAATCCGTACGCCACCTCATCATCTTTAATGCTGGCGATTCGGATACGGCAGTGATTCAAACAAAGATCACAGATCTCCGTACGCACCGGGATATTTTCCTTATAAATATTAATCCCCCTAAAAGTGCTTTTTCCCTGCGTTTCTTCCGCTGTGGTGATCGCAGCACCCAAAGCGCCGGTCAGGTGACAATAACGGGAAACAAAAATGGGTTGTTGTAATTTTTGTTCAAAGGCAGCGACAAGGGCCATATTCTTTGCCGTTGCACCCTGAAAACACACCCGTTTTCCGATCGTTCCACCTGATGCGACTTTTTGCAGATAATTTTCCCGTACAGAAAAAAGCACGGTAGCAAGAATCTCATTCACGGAATAATTTTTATTCAGGTAATGATTGATATCCCGTTCCATAAAAACGGTACAACGGTCACTGGCCAAAGGTGCCCGTGCGCCTTTGGCAAGGTTTGAATATTTTGAAAGTGGAACATTTAATTTCTGTGCCTGCTCTTCGATAAAACTTCCGGTTCCGGCGGCACAAACGGTATTCATTTTAGAAAAAGTTACAACACCTTTTCGCAAGGTGGTAAATTTTGCATCCTGCCCGCCAATCTCGATAACAGTATCAATATCGGGATCCAGTTCTACAGCCGCCCGGGCATGCGCAGAGATCTCATCCATAATACAATCCGCACCAATAAGTTTACCGATGAATTTTCTTCCCGACCCTGTTGTTGCCGTGGAGATGAAATCAAATCGATGTTTGTATTCATGTGAAATATGATCAATGGCTTCAAAAATACCTTGGGTCGCGATAATGGGCCGACCCGCAGTGCGGGTATACAATCCGGCTATTGGCGTAAAATCTTTATCAATAATAATGGCTTTCGTAGAAGTTGAGCCGATATCAATTCCCATATAAACTTGCGAAGAAGTGTCTTTTACGGGTAATTGGTAAATATCAATTTCTATCGGTGTACCGCCCGTGGAAACCGGAAAATCGTAGTGTACCAAGCCGTTAAAATCCGGGTAATTGCTCAGGGTTAATTCCAAAGGATCATAAAAGTAATTCTTTTCCTCAATGTGAGGCGGCAGAAGATCTGCCAGAGTTAGTTTACGCTCTTTGAAATCGGGCTCTTCCAGTAAAAGCTGTGCCGCACCAATAGCAGAAAAAAGATGCGCTTCTTTATGGACAAGAATATCTGC
The DNA here is from genome assembly GCA_030596185.1 of Fidelibacterota bacterium. Taxonomy (GTDB): domain Bacteria; phylum Fidelibacterota; class Fidelibacteria; order Fidelibacterales; family Fidelibacteraceae; genus M50B103. The sequence continues at coordinate 3,771 of JAUVKP010000085.1, forward strand.
ACCCGTGATATCTTTGAGATGCTTGATTACCGCCGGATTACGCGCTACCCCACCGGTAAAGACCATGGGTGATAAGCCGGCATCATTGAGACCCAGAGTGTCTGCAATATTATTTGCAAGTCCCCGGCAGAGGCCGTCGCAGATCTCTTCTAAGGAATAACCCTCCTGTTGACGATGAATGATATCGGTTTTTGCAAACACGGAACAGCGAGATGCGATCTTGGGAGTTTCACCTTTATTGGCAAGTGCTTTGGCACTGAGCTCTGCGCTGTCTTTCATATCCAGACGTTTTGCCTGCTGATCCAGGAAACCCCCGGTTCCGGCAGCACAGGAAGTATTGGAGCTTAATTTTTTATAATTGGCATCCGAATCAAAACGGATCAAAGAGAATTTTTCCCCGCCCACATGGAGAATGGAACGCGGAGAAGGAAAACGCGATTTGGATCCCGCGATCATAGCGATACGAGAATCGTAAGTTAAAGAACCCCTCATGAGATCCGGGGCCGTGGATGTCCTAGCCACTCCAATAATACCGGATAAGTCCATTTTAGATAAAATATCATACAAACAGGAAGCCGGCTTTCCCCAATGAGGGACGTACATTTCTCTAAAAAGCGTACCATCTTTTTTCAATTCTACTACCGAAACGGTTACAGATCCTGCATCAATTCCCAATATTCGTTTTTTCATTATCTAAGTTTTCTCCTTTGTTCCCAATAGATTACTAATAACTATTTTAAATGTATCCAGAGGTATTAAAGCTGTTTGTTCCATATCCTTGATAAAAGTATCAAGTTTTAAGCCACCCGATAATCTCTGTCCTGTTTCTGCAATCGATGCATTTAATTTAACCAGCATTTGCCATGCTGTGTTTTTGTTCACATTGATCTCGGTGGCAAGTTTACGTGCAGAGACTTTATTTTTGTTCTCGAACATTAAAGCCAGGGCGGCAAACCATTTTTGCAGAGGAATGCGCGTATTATGAAAAACGGTATTAACGGTTGCGGAAAAGGAAATATTACAGGTATTGCAATGATGACGATGTTCTTTTTTAAATGATGTCACATGTTTGGAACCGCAATGCGGGCAGACCGGCGCCTTTCCCCAGCGGATAGACTCCAGGAACTCCATCGAGCTGGCATTATCCGGGAAAAGGATCTTTAAATCATGTAAATCAATAAAATTATCCATGGAGAAATATAGGATAAGAAAGAAATAAAAGTCAATAAAAAAACTACCAATTAATAGGACAGTAGGGCGGCAATTGGGTATGGATATATATTATATAATACCCGTTATGTGAAATAGATAAAACACCTAATAGGGAATGCTTTTTGTCATCCCGAGCATAGTCGCCTGTCCACCGTATCCGTCAACTGACGGAGAAGTTGGTAGCGAAGCAGGGGCGAAGGCGGAAGACCTCACACAAAGACGCTAAGTATCACAAAGACACAAAGAAGAAATTCTAAGGTTTGGCACAAAGGGTAGTAAGGCACAAAGAATACAATATTAACCCTGAGCGAAGCCGAGGGGTTAAATATAAATAGCCCGGGATGAAATCCCGGGTTTTTAGTATTCAATATATAAACAACCCCGATGGGGTTGAAGATAACAAAGATATTGAACTACGCTGTAGTTCATTTTTGTATGGGGATGTATTTCTACGATATTGGACCCCTAACGGGGTCAAGATGTTCAACCCTTTCCTTCTACGCGACCAACTTTATTTCGTTCTTTTGCCATAGTCGCCGAATCACCTTGGCGTTGTAGACTTCTGAATAACAAGAAAGTTCT
>JAUVKP010000166.1 GCA_030596185.1 Fidelibacterota bacterium
GGCGCACTCCGGGATGATTAAAAACACCCGATCGATGTGCCAGCCAACCCAATATGCCATCCCAGAGAAAATCCACAGACAAATGAGCGATAATAAAAAATATCAGTACCCAATTCCCGAAAGACTTTGCCTGTAATATCATGGCAAGTCCGGTCGTCGCCCACCAAATAATGAAGTAGGGATTTATACTGGTAATGATGCCCCCAATAAAAGCTGAGTGACTTTTACCTTCTAATTTAATCTCTTTGTTCGAAAACCGGAGCATATCTATTCCAAGAAAAACCAACATAGCACCACCGGCAAAAGCAATAATAGCATAAACAGTGGGGTTTTCCATAAAATTTGCAGCATAGAAAGCCAAGAAGATCACGAGAGGAATTTCGATAACAGCGTGTCCTGCTGCGACAATAAAACCGGCCCATGGTGTTCGTTTAGCATTCGCGATCACCACCGCGGTCACCGGACCCGGCATCATAGCTCCCGTGAAGGAGATAAGGAAAACTGAGATTAAGAAAAGTACTAATTCCATGCCCGGAAAGTACAAAGGCAAAGGGTGAAAGGCAAAAGTTAAAACAATTGATAATTGACAATGGATAATTGATAATGAAGCGACTCACAAATAAAGAAAAATTATATTTACTGCAAATATATTATGATGTCATCTTGAGCGGAACGCAGTGGAGTCGAAAGATCTATTCATGATACAGAAGTTCTCATCATGAATAAATCCTTCTCCGTCAAGACTACGAAGGACAGGCAAGAGACAATTGATATTGGAGAACTCCAAGATCCCCCACCTCAAAATATTTACGCATATATGCAAAGACGGAGCAATGCTCCGTCTCTACCTTAATCTTTAATCTTTATACTTTAGTCTTTACTTATCACACTTGGTATATCCACACTGAACACAGAATTCACAACCATTCTCAAACTTTAATGCCCGATTATTACATTCGGGACAAATCTTAAAGGTGTTGTTCGTTGTGGGATCATTCTCATCATCCGTAATATTGTGAACACCCGGCAATTTTGTCTGGATCGGTAAATTAATCTGTTCTCCCTGCTCCGCAGTATGCAAAATACCTTCATCGCGGAAAAACTTTTCGATTACGTCGGCAACTTCGGAATAGAAGGAATGAATATATTTACCTTCTTTGAAATAACCGCCATTAGGGTCGTAAATACTGCGAAGCTCTTCAAGAATAAATTGAGCATCGCCTGCACGGCGGAAAATAGCGGAGATCAAACGTGTCAACACGGCATACTGTGCCGAGTGGGTAAGATCTTTGGAATTAATGAATATCTCGATCGGTCTCTTGCGACCGTATTCCATAATAAATCCGAGTGTAACATACACGTTGAATTTTACAAAAGGACTCTTGATCTTATAGACTCTGGCATCAACAACATCAGGACGTTTTAATGTTAATTGTTGAGGACGTTTTTCAAGATCTTTTTTTTCGATCTTTTTTTCACGGACACGGAATTCTTTGCTGTAGTTTAACATCTTATACCACCTCGATCTCAGTTGCGTCCTTTACACCCATTGTCTTGCGAAAATAGTGAAAAGGTGTCGAGAGTGTTCCATCTTCCAATACCATGATCTCATCGCCTGTGAACTCGACCACTTCATCTTTGCTGACTTCCATTTCGAAACGTTTTTCACGGAATTCCTGAAAATCGGTCTTTTCACCTTCAACACTCAGGATCGGGAATCGACTTCCATCTCGGTAGATGGTAATACCCTTCAGGCCCTTTGACCAGGCATCCAAATAGATCGATGAAATGACTTCCGGTTCAATATCTTCCGGAAGATTGATGGTTGAAGAAATTGAGTGATCAATATATTTTTGGCACACGGATTGGATCTTAATACGTTTTTCATGTGAAATAGCATGAGACGTTTTAAAGAAGTAGCTTGGAAGAATATCTTCAAGATCAAATTCTTTTTTCACGTCTTTCATCTTATCGTTCAAGTTATTCAAGTCAATGTAAGCTTGTAATGTCGAGTGAAAAACCTGGAAGAATTGATTGTCAAAAGATTCAGCGCGACGCGTATAAAATAGTGCAAACAAGGGTTCTACACCTCCACTAACGCCAATATAGTTTTGCTTCCCGATCTCAAACGATTTTATAATGTTAGATATCGAACCCGTAGGTGCAATAGATGTAAGAGCAATATTTCTCAATCCATACTGTTTGATATGGTCTTTAGTTTCATCTGAAAGAGCTTCTTGAAAGAAAGGACCGCGAGCATAATCTTCATATTCAAAAATATCCGAAGGACCTTTTTCCTTTGCCAGTTCCGAGGAAGTTATATAGGCTGTATCATTAATAAAGCTCATTACTTCTTCCATGGTCTCGATGCCGAGTTCGGAATCGTAATCCACTCCCAATTGAAAAAACATATCGGCAATACCCATAATACCCAAGCCAAGACGGCGGGTTTCATTGGCAGCAGCGCGCTGTTTTTCCAGCGGATTCAGTATTTCATTCCATGTAACCACGTTATCCAGGAAACGGATACAACTGGCTGTTGAAATGCGAAGTTGTTCCCAATCTATCTTTGCCCTATGTGTAAAACCATCATTCACAAAGCGACTTAGGTTTATAGATCCTAAGTTACAGGCGCCACCATCTTCCAGCGGAACTTCGGCGCATGGATTGGTCGAGATGATTGGTTTATTGACATAGTTCGATGGCGAATATTTGCTCATCTGGCTCCAAAAGATCAGCCCGGGTTCAGCCGAATGATAATTGGATTCTACAAAGAGGTTCCAGATATCACGAGCTTTTACCAGATTCCGGATCTCACCGGAAGGTGCGGACGCAAAATAAAGCAAAAAATCGCCGGCATACTTGATGGCTATCTCCCAATCGTCCTTACCGATATCCATAAGATAATCACCATAAACATCTCGTTTCTGCTTATCGTTGAGATCATCTTCGTTAACCGAACGATCAAAATGTTCTCCCAGCCAAGTATTCAATTTGTCCGTATCACCAAAACTTTCAAGCAATTCGTAATCGTTGATATCTTTACTTGGAATACCAAGAGAGTAATAATAACCATTATCCTGAAGGGCTTCAGTCAGGCGCAATTTATGTCGCTTGCGATATACAAGAATAGTATCGCGTTTATATTCTGTTTCTTCCTCAACGGCCTTCATGAACTCATCTGAAGTCTTGATGGACGTATTTGCAAAACGGATCTGGGTGTTTTCCATGACCTGTTTTTTTAGTTCGGAAAGTTGATCTTCCGTATACTTACCACTCCAGCGGCATTGTTCAATGATCTGGCTGGTTATCCAATTGGGGTTTTTCTTTACTTTAATAAAATGTTCAATATCCGGATGTTTGATATCGATGGTGAGCATCAAAGCGCCACGGCGACCGGATTGACCGATCAAACCTGTGGTCATTGAGAACAGGTCCATAAAGGATACGGCGCCGGTTGAGCTATCGGCAGCATTATGAACAATGGAATCACGGGGACGTAAAGGTGAAATATCAACACCGATGCCGCCTCCATAAGAATAAGTACGCGCGCATTCAGCGGCTGTTTTATATATGGATTCAATATTATCATGTTCAATGCCCGTTACAAAACAATTTGCGAGGGTCTTTAAACGATACAGATCACCCGCACCGGCAAGAACACGTCCACCGGCAAGCCAATAACCATTATACAGATCACGGTAAAAATGCTCCGCCCACTGAGTCTGTTTGATCTTGGACGTTTCCTGTGCCGCGATAAAGGAAGCAATTCTTAT
>JAUVKP010000169.1 GCA_030596185.1 Fidelibacterota bacterium
ACCTGCTTTTCCTGCATGGCTTCGAGAAGTGCAGCTTGTACTTTTGCAGGCGAACGGTTGATCTCATCCGCGAGAATAATATTTGCAAAGATCGGTCCTTTTTTGACGTCAAAGGATGATTCTTTTTGGTTGTAGATCAAGGTTCCGATAAGGTCGGAAGGAAGTAGATCCGGTGTAAACTGGATACGATGAAAAGTTGTATGGATCGCTTGTGCCAATGATTTAACGGCCAAGGTTTTAGCAAGTCCGGGGACGCCTTCCAGTAAGATATGTCCTTCCGCCAATAGTCCTATCAGCAAACGCTGAACCATTTTTTCTTGTCCGATCAGTACCTTGCGTAATTCAGCCTGAATAGACTCAAGGAAGACACTTTCTTTTTGTATTTGTTCATTCAATACGGCAAGATTAAAGCTCATGATTACCTCTTCTATTCGCTGATTTCACTTTTCATGATACCTTTTAATTCTTCTATCTGGTCAAGTGCTTTGCCCAGGTTCCGTAGTTCAAATTGTACGGATTCAATTAAATCATGCTTCGGATAATCACGAATAAATCTTTCATATTCCACTTTTGCACGATTCTGATCATTCATGATATTAGCTAAAGTATATCCTGCCATAAAGCGTGCTTTTGGAGCATCGGCATGAGAAGGATATTCATCAGCAATATAATCATATTTGGCAATGCAGGTCTCAAAATCCTGAAGATCACCGGCATATATCTCAGCCAGACGATAAATTGCCTTTACTGCCAAGGCATCATCCGGATAAATATTTGAAAGTTTTTCGAAAGTTTTAATTGAGCGGCTTACTTTTTCCTGCTTGTATTGTTCAGTGCCATCTTGGAACATTTCTTCAGCTGTCCGGTTGTCGGAACATGAAAAGATCAGCATGGAGATCAAAAGCAGTGTTACTAGTTGTTTTCTCATTTTACTTAACTCCTAAATTTCAATTTAAAGTCAGATAATTTATAATATTTTATAGCTAAAACGCAAATAAAAGTCCAAAACTTATACGGTTGAATGTAAATTCATTTTCATTTCCACTGGGGTCATTGAGGATAAATGGAAATTCAACTCTTACGGGTCCAATAGGTGTTTTGTAATAGATCCCAATTCCGGTATTCATAAAATATCCACTCCAATCAAGGATATTCGAAAAATCATCTTCAAGTCGACCGGCATCAACAAAAACATCAATACCAAAATTCCAAACCATATCTATACGTAATTCGATATTTCCTAATATTTTTGCCTTTCCTGCATAAATGGTCGAACTGCTTGTTGAATCATTATTTATGATCTCATATGGGTTACCTATGGACTTTACCCATCCCCGAACCGTGGTTTCACTTCCCAACTGATAGATCATAAGTGGGTCGATGGTTTCCATATCAAAAAACTGTCCAGCTTCCAGTCTAGCTGCTAAAACTAAGTTCCTGGCAAGTCGGGCATAAACATTTACTGAACTTTCAAGTCTGAAATACTCCGTTTCAGTTTCTTTATCAGTACCTAAAACATACCCTCCATATAAAAGAATGTTCCATCCTTTTGTGGGGTAAATGAAATTATCCCTGTTATCAAAACGGGATTGCAGAGAAATTTTAGTTTGAGGTTCAAAACCGCTGGATATCCCGTTCAACTCACTTTTTAAGTTTCTTAAAGAAATTGAAAAACGTGTGTAAATATTCCGGTTGTAGCGCCAGATACTGGATATATTAATACCATAATCAGTCCGAATTTCACCTACCTGAAGTGTATCTTCTCTAACTGTGTCATCAAAAGGATCATAGGTATCACGATCGAAATAGATTTTAAAAGTTGTTGGTAATCGAAGAAAGATCAACCAGGGAACGGTGTACCCGATCTCAGCATTGATCAAATGGTCAATATTATCATTTTGTATCAGAGCATCATATGTAAAACCAACACGAAAGCGGTGCGCACGATGAAAAAGATTTTTATGTGTCCATTCCGGTTCCAGAAATAAAGATGAATAAGATATTTTTTCTGTATATCCCTGTCTTGCACCAAATTGCACATCAAAGCGACGTGCTTTACTCTCGATCACTGATACTTCAAGATCCAGTGACTGATTAGATGTGTCAGGATTGACCGGGACAATATTTACTGAATTAAACGCACCCATTTCATAAATGCGGTCCTTCGTTTGATTGATCTTTTCCAATTGGTAAGGTTTACCTTCTTTAATATTGAAATGTTTTCTAATAAAAGGTTCACCCACTGTTTTATTTCCCTTTAATGTTATTTGATCGACATTATAAGAAATATCTTCATCAATAAAGAGAGTGATCTCCAGATCCGTTCCCCAATCATATTCCTCACGAATGCCGGCAAAGGGATGTCCAAGTTCACTATATTTTGCAAGTATCTTCTTAAAATTACTATAATAGATATACTGTCTAAAAGGTTCACCTACTTTTACATCTAATAATTCAAGGATCTCTCCATCAGTGAGGAGTGTATTGCCTTCAATAGATATCTGTTTGATGTTAAATCGTTCGTTTTCCTTAACATTGAAATATAAATGTAGTTCATTTCCCTGATTAATTATAAGAGAATCCTTAACACTACAATTAAGAAAACCTTCACTGATATAGTAATTTTGCAGGGATTTCGCTTGTAATTTGATAAAGCGGTAAGTAATTCGCTTCATCGCACTTTTTATAAAAACAGGTTTGATATCTACGTAGCGTTTTAACTGTCTGTCACTAAAACTCGTATTTCCCTTATAAAATACTTTGCGCAATTTATAATCTAAAAGTACATTGCTGTTTTGGGCTATGGCAAGCCCTGTAATGACAAGGATCAGAAATATTGATAATAAACGTTTCATCAATACTGTAACCTCAAACGAACGGCTCCGGAAACACGTTCTTCATTAGCTGTGCCTACGATCGAGATCTTGTTATTTAAACGGTATTCAAATTCCATATTCAGTGGAGCAACCTGAGAGCCCTCATAGGTTAGATAAAAATTTCGTCCAATACGGCCGCCGATGACCAAGGCTGTTGTTTCATCAATATAGGTTCCTTCTCCTCCTTTAATATCAATCCTATCAAGGCCACCTACACCGGCAAGTTTTTTTGCCTGTTGTTCCAGTGGAACTTCTGCCAAGGTTAATAGTGCTGTTGTTGCTGAACCTGCCAAATCACCGCTCTCTGAATTTGTTATAACACTTTCTATTTCACCAATAGTAAGAGCTCTTATAATATCAGCTTGGGAGTTTTGATTTTTTTCATCCGAGAAATTGATATCGGGGTTATTCAATTCACCGGAAATAGATGCGATAATAGTATTATCTTCACCATTATCTCTGAATTCTTTTCTTGCAACAAAATTCAATTCATGATTATTCTCAAATTGATCTAGTAATATACTTCCTTCATCCAAGACAAAAACTGATGCCCAGTAGTTAAAGAAACCTTCCGTTACAAAGAGCTCCCCACCCATACGGACTTTGTTCTCTGAAGCAAATTTTTGCAGGATCATCTCTCCATTCAAAGTGGCATCAATGAATTGGTTTCGAAAATAGGTTTTATCAATCATAGCATTAATGGAATATGCTGTTTTTATCCCACGCCGCCGCCCTTCATTGTTAATGGCAACTTCCGGTGGTGCCCGGTTAAATCCTAATTCGATCAAACCTTCCTGAATAGTTACATCCCCTGCTA
>JAUVKP010000146.1 GCA_030596185.1 Fidelibacterota bacterium
TTATCACTTCCCCGTATTAACTAATATTCCTATTATGTTCGTTTCTGCGGTTAATAAACAACGCTTATTCAAACTCCTTGATGAAGCTTTTGCCATTAAAGAACGTATGCAGCAACGCATTCCAACTTCAAAATTAAATGATTTTTTCATCAAAGTTATTGACCGCAATCCTCCTCCCGCGGTTAAAGGCAGATATATTAAAATTAAATACGTTACTCAAGTTCTTGAGAACCCTCCTCTTATAGCACTTTTTTGTAACGAGCCTTCTCTTATCATGGATCACTACAAACGCTACCTCGAAAGCGTTTTTAGAAAAAACTATGACTTTAAAGGCGTCCCTATTAAATTTGTATACAAAAGCAAATAAAGACAAATAAACATCGAAGGAGAAGGAATGAAAAAGATCCTTGCTGTCTTGTTTGTCCTAGTATTTGCCGGTATGGCTTTTGCATCTCATCCGGTAAACTACATTTAAGTAAAGATCATCCTTCATTTTGGAGGATGGTTTTTTTATTACTCAAACATTTTTGTTATAATTTTTCCGGCTCTAATTATTAATATTTAATCACTTTCTTGAACAAGAATTAACCAATTTTATTTAGTCTATAAACAACTTTAAGCTTAATTTTAATCAATGAGTATTCTTGAGAGAGAGAAATTTTCATGAAAACAACAAGTAAAATTATTATTCTGCTTTTGATCTTAATGCTATTTTCCACTTTTAGCTTAGCTAATGAAGAAGTGGATAGTTTAATTCATCAAATAAATATCAGTAGTGGAATTAAAAAGATTGATGCGCATTTGGAACTTTCTTTTTATTGCAGAAGAAGTAATTTTGATATTTCAGTTAAACAAGCATCAATTGCTTTACAAGAAGCGCAAAAGATCAACAATCTTGAATTACAAGCTCAAGCATTATATTATCTTGGTCTTGCAAATCATTACAATGACACCGATGAAAAGGCTATGAAATATTTTAGTAAAGCTCTTGTTATTGCCAAAAAAACAAATAAAACAAAATTGCTCGGCGAATTATATTATTTTATCGGTTCTATCTATTATCTTGCCTATAGCGATGAAAATGAAGCGTTGGTCAATTATAATAAATCCGTACAATATTCATTAATCGCCAATAATTACCGAATTCTGGGGGCTGTTTATTCCTCCCTTTCCAATATGTTTCGCATCAGCGGTTCCTATGAAAAAGCATTGGAATTCCTCTACAAATCTCGTGATAATTATACCCTATCCGGTTTTCAAGATGGTATTGCCTGGGTGAATTATATGACCGGTACGCTGTACTCAACTATCGGACTTTTCGAAGAGGCAGAAAAATCATTTAAGGAAGCGTTGGAAATATATCTAAAACTTGCTGCCATTGATGGGAATATGAATGGTGTAGCAATCTGTTATGATCAGCTTGGGGTTATAAATACGGATATGAATAATGAAGAATTAGCCAGAAACTATAATCAGGATGCTCTGAATCTTCATACTCAAAGCGGTTCAAAATTCGGTATTTCAAATTCACTGAAATATTTAGCACGTATTGAATATTTCAGTGAAAATTATGACGCAGCCCTTATATACCTTGATTCCTCGCTGACAATTAAAAGAACCACAAATGAGCAAAAGGGATACGCAAGCATTTATGAGTTATTTGGCTTAATATTTATTGAAAATAACGAATATTCCCGTGCTATTGACAGTCTTGAGATGGGACTATATCATGCACATTTAAATAATCAGCTCAAAAATATTATGAATATGAATAAACACCTGGCAAAAATTTATAATTCCTTAGGTCAATATGACAAAGCATATAATTATAAGTCCCATGAAGTCAGTATAGCCGATTCAATTTATAATTCAAATATCACACGAAATATGCTCCAACTTGAGACCTTATATAAAATTGAACAAAAAGAGGATCAAATTAAGCAACTTGAACAGGAAAATTTTATTCAGGAATTATCGCTTTTTCGTGAAACAAATTTACGTAACTTTTTAATTGGAATATTATTTTTATTATCAATAATTATTTTTATGGTTGTCTACCTTTACCGTGCCAAACAGCGTGCCAATATTGAACTTGCAAAAAGCAAAAAACAGGTGGATGAAATCAACGCAACAAAAGATAAATTCTTTTCCATTATTTCTCATGATCTGCGTAGCCCCTTTAATAGTATTCTCGGTTTAAGTAATCTGCTTAAAGAAAACAGCAGAAAATATGATGCAGATAAGATGGAGAAGATTATTTCGGCAATATATAAATCCAGTCATGCAAGCTATGCCTTGCTAAATAATCTTTTGGAATGGTCCCGCACGCAAACCGGATCCATTAAATTCTCCCCCGAATCCTTTATACTCATAGATGTTGTGAAGGATGTTATGGACTTATTATCAAATAATGCAGCTCAAAAAGATGTTCACGTTTCCTATGAAACAAAATCTTTAAGTCTCTATGCGGATAAAAATATGATCCATACGATTCTGAGAAATCTAGTATCGAATGCAATTAAATATTCAAAACCTGGTGGACGTATTCAAATAAATTATAATCAGGATGATACACAAACTTTAATCTCTGTTACAGACTCAGGAATTGGCATAGATCAAGCTTCTATTAATCGCTTATTCCGCATTGAAGATACCTATCAAATTGACGGTACCGCAGGAGAAAAAGGAACCGGGTTAGGTCTTATAATTTGCAAAGAATTCATTGATATGCATCATGGCAAGATTTGGGTTGATAGCGAGCTCGGAAAAGGATCAACATTTCATTTTACAATTCCAGATGTGATTTAATACAAATTAATTTAATAAAAATACATTATTCCACATAATTTTGGTGAACTTATTGACTGGGGATTTGATGCGGCACTTTTGATCGCCGCTACTCTGTATGCAGGTGCGTTCTTGTTAAAGAAATATGGTAAGAATTGGTAGATCGAAAAAGATATGTCATGGTGTAACGCTACGATAATATTAAAAAAGAGACGCAGCATGCTGCGTCTCTACATATTATTTTGAGTATAATCGCAAAGCGAGTTACAACTGTAACTCGCTTTGCAAATTTTCCAAATATATCCTACTTGACTTTATAATATGCAATAATGATCGCATCAAACAATCTGTTCGGCAGAACCTTTTTCAGAAAAATGGATAATCTTTGATCAAAAGCGCCAATTGCATAACGCATTTTTGGCTTTTTCATTGGAATGATCTTTGCAATAAGTTTGGCGATCTTGATCGGCGGCTGGCCACTTTGCTCATCATGTTCGATCACTTTTCGTGATTTTTCGAACATATCGCCTTCTTCTTTAATAATTTCACGATTTGCTGTAAAACCCGTCTTGAAATCACCGGGCTCGATCATGGTAACACGGATGTTCCGAGTAATGAATTCTTTATATAATGCTTCTGTCATGCCCTCTACGGCGAACTTGGAGGCGGAATAGATTCCCTGATAGGGTAAACCGATAACGCCGCCTATGGAGCTCATATTGATCACTAGTCCCGAATTCTGTGCTTTCATGTGAGGCAGCACATAATGCTGGACCCTGTAAACGCCAAAGAAATTCGTATCAACCTGCGCTTGAGCAATTTCAGGCGTGGTATCCTCAATGGCACCACCGATACCGTAACCGGCATTATTGACCAAAACATCAATGCGGCCTTCTTTCAGGATGATAGCTTCAACAGTTTCTTTAACCGATGCTTCATCTCGTACATCCATTTTTAGCATTTTAAAATGTTCAGGTTCGGGATATGCTTCCGGACGACGGGACGTACCGTATACAATATATCCCAATTGAGATAAATATTCCGCCGTGCTTTTGCCGATACCGGAAGAAGCACCTGTTACGAATACGACATTTGATGAGGGTTGATGTTTTACCATTTTATAATCCTTTTATGAATCTCCAATAAAAACGTATACTGTCATTCTGACCGGAGCGCAGCGGAGTGGAAGAATCTATTCATGAAAAAGAGTTTTGTTATATGAATAGATCTTTCGACTGCGTCCCGATTTCATCGGAACTCCGCTCAAGATGACAGGTTTCATCTATTTACTTACTACTTTTAAATGACTTTCGCTTTTTTACCAACTTTTTCAAATATTTCCAGGCAGTATTCAAGTTGTTCGCGGGTATGTGTTGCCATATAGGATGTTCTTAGTAAACCGCGTCCGG
>JAUVKP010000027.1 GCA_030596185.1 Fidelibacterota bacterium
TTGAAAGCGTTCATTATCTTGCAGATAACCCGGCGCAGTTACATAATTCAAGAGTGCATCAAACCATACATAGGTCACATAATCTTTATCAAAAGGCAACTCAATTCCCCAGGATAAGCGTTCTTTTGGTCGGGAAATACAAAGATCTTTTAAAGGTTGTTTAAGGAACCCGAGGATCTCGTTCTTGCGATTTTCAGGTCGAATAAAATCATCATAGGAAAGATTGAAATACGACCATAGTTCCTGGAAGCGGGTAGCATAAGTATCACAATGTTCCTCTGGAGAAACACCATTCTTTTCCGCAGCTTGCTGTACTTTTTGTCCGTGTTCATCCGTACCGGTCAGGAAAAATACATCGTCATCTTTCATCCGGTGATACATTGCGATCATGTCTGCGATCAGCGTGGTATAAGCTGAGCCGATATGCGGACGGTCGTTGACGTAATACAGAGGCGTCGTTATATAAAATGAATTGGACATTAATTTTCCTTGAATAATTCTTATTATCAAATATTTCCGTTTAAAGGTTTAAAAAGTTTAAGGGTTTAATAATATTTTTCCTTTTGCTTACTTAATTCCCTTCATATCAAAAAGGTCAAAGATACGAGCGCTGATCTCTTCAAGTTGACCGAATCCATCGACATCTTCAAGTAAATCTTTATCCTTAAAGAAGGAGATCAAGGGCCGTGTATTCTTACTATAGACCTCAAGGCGATTCATAATAGTTTCTTTCTTATCATCATCGCGTTGGTATAATTCCCCGCCGCACTGCGTACATGTTGCAGGATTGCCGTTTGAATCCTTAAACGTTGTATAAGAACAATCCCTGCAGGTCCAGCGACTTGAAAGCCGACGCACAAGTTCTTCTTCCGGGACATCGATCAAAAGTGTCATGGTTAATTCAACACCTTGCTTATCAAGCATTTTCAGGAGTGCTTCCGCCTGGGGTACTGTCCGTGGAAAACCATCAAGGATATATCCCTGTTTTTTTGCTTCAAATTCTGCGGTTTTTTCTTCCAAAATACCTACCATGACTAAATCAGGCACCAATTCTCCCTTATCCATATAATTTTTAGCTTGTTTCCCAAGCTCAGATCCATCACGTATAGCTTGTCGGAGCAGGTCCCCGGTTGACAACTTAATAACATTATATTTTTTTTTTAGAACATCCGCTTGCGTACCTTTTCCGGAGCCGGGGCCCCCCAATAAAACCAATCGCATCATAATTCCTCGCTTTTCGTTGATCATGTTCATTTCGTCCTTAATTTAACATCTAAGAGGCATATATAAAACAACAGTTTTAACAACTTGAGTCAAGTTTTTGTGCTATTTGAATTACCCCGAGTTTTAACTCGGGGTTTTCAATCAAATGCTAAACTGGGGTTTCAACCCCAATTGTTACAGAATCTTAAATGGGTTAAAACCCAAATTAATTATTCCTTATACCACGGGCTAAAGCCCGTGGTAATTCATAGTTGTAAGATTAAATTATTAGAACCCTTTGCATAACCTCCCGCTCAAGCATTTGTGGCTAAAATTCCCCTTATCTTCCTTGAAAATCTTGCCAATAACCCGTTATTAACTGTGATTTTCGCATCGGTAAGGAAAATTTTACTCTACAAATCAAATGTTGTCAGGTTATGCAAAGGATTCTATTATATTAACCTCATGGCTCTTATCCACTTCCTTAATATTTTTCAATTCCGTTTCATTGATCGCATAAATAGTATTATATTCCCAAGAATTAACGGAATAAAAAATGAAATTTCGAACTCCCTACATCATGGTACTGCTGGCATTGATACATGTCGCTTTTATTCAGGCTCTGCCCGATACACTTTCTGTGATCGGTGTGGGTGATCTGATGTTGGGAACTTCTTTCCCAGATAGCTCAACACTTTCACCGGAACCGGAAAAGTTATTATCCCATGTAAATGACATCATCCGTTCAGCCGATCTGTCTGTCGCCAATCTTGAAGCCTGCATGATCGATGAAGGCGGCGAACCGAAGGATTGTTGGGGTAAGACCGATCGTTGTTTCATTTTCCGCATGCCGGAATCATATGTTCATTATATTTTAGATGCGGGTTTTGATGCCATTTCCCTGGCAAATAACCATGCCAGAGATATGGGATATCAGGCTTATCGCAGAAGCATGGAAGTTTGTGATGAAGCCGGCTTACATCATGCTGGCATTTATGATGCTCCTTCTACTATCATTACAAGGAATGGAATTCGTTTCGGTTTTGCCGCTTTTTCACCTCACTGGGCAACCTCTCGTATGCAAGATGATGACAATGTACAAAAGGTTGTCTCTGATCTAGAAAAAACCTGTGATATCGTAGTTGTTATGTTCCATGGAGGCGGCGAAGGTAAAGAATATAATCATACATTGAAAAAAAACGAAAATTATAACGGTGAGATACGCGGTGATGTTTATCATTTTTCACATACGGCTATTGATGCCGGTGCCGATATTATATTTGGCTCAGGGCCGCATGTAACACGAGCAGTTGAGCTATATAAAGACAGATTTATCGCTTACAGTTTGGGTAATTTCTGTACTTATAAGCAATTTAACTTAGACGGATCAAGAGGATGGGCTCCGATCATGAATGTTTTTACAGATATGGAAGGAAAGTTCCTCTATGCAAAAGCGACTGCGATCAGGCAACCCTATCCCGGCTACCCGCTATTGGACTTACAAAACAGAGCGATCAAAGAATTACAAGAATTAACGACTCAGGATTTTCCTGAGATGGATAACGTCCTGTTCATTGACGATTCAGGATATATCAGCAAACGATAAAAAGGGAGTTTATGGAAGGCGTACTTATTAAAGATCAATTCGGTTTATTGGCAATACTTATGATAATTCCGGCAGTCATCTATGCCATCAACAATCATACTAACTGGGGTAAACGCTTTTTCGGAATTGTACCTCCCCTGGTCTTTGCCTATTTTATTCCCACTATCCTAACTTCTTTAGGAGTCATTCCGGATAGCAGTCCAATATATACTGAGATCAAAAGATTCGTCCTTCCCGCTTCGCTTTTACTTTTGACTCTCGCCATAGATATCAAAGGAATTTTGAAACTTGGAAGTAAAGCATTGATCATGTTCCTGACCGGAACTTTGGGTATTGTGATCGGTGGTCCTATCTCTTTATTGATCTTCAAAAACGCTCTACCTCCCGAAATCTGGAAGGGTATGGCTGCCTTAGCAGGATCTTGGATCGGTGGCGGCGCAAACTTTATTGCTATCGGCCAATCTGTTGGCACAGCAGAATCAATGCTGGGCGTCATGGTTATTGTTGATGTGCTTGCAGCAAACATCCTGACTGGTATTTTATTCTTCCTTGCCGGTCGATCGGATAAAATTGATAAAAAATTGGGTGCAGATAATTCAGCTATTGTTGAATTGCGAGACAAGGTGATCTCCTTCCAGAAAAAGACTACTCGAGTTACAACGGTTACCGACTATTTTGTTATGCTCGCCTTGGCTTTTGGGTGCTCTTATGCGGCATACCTCCTCGGTAATGCCCTTCCCAATATCGGTGATATCATTTCTCACTCAACCTGGAAAGTGGTCATTATTACTACCATGGGTGTTGGTTTATCTTTTACTCCTATCAAGAAATATGAAGGTGCCGGCGCATCTAAGTTGGGAACAGTCATGCTCTATCTTTTGATCGGAGTGATCGGAGCTTCGGCAAATTTAAAAGCAGTCATGGAATACCCGGCATTATTCGGTATGGGATTTACCTGGTTGGCAATTCACATACTTATCCTTTTTGTCGTTATGAAACTGATCAAAGCACCTCTATTCTTTATGGCTGTGGGTTCACAAGCCAATGTAGGTGGCGCAGCTTCTGCACCGATCGTTGCATCCGCATTTCATCCGGCACTGGCTTCAGTTGGGGTTATGTTGGGGATAGCAGGTTATGTTTTAGGCACCTATGCAGCTTTACTTTGCGCAAAACTTCTTTTATTAGTATCTTAGTTAAGAGTAACAAATTGATCGTATGAGCATAAATAAATATACATTCATGTTTGGAAAATTCATGGCGGATCTTCGCCGTCCCAAGCAGGCATTTCAATTAAGTAAAGACCTGCATAGTCAAACATTGGGTGAATATTATTTCCTTTTTGAAGAAGCCCGAATCGCGGCTGGAGCAGATCAAAAGCTCATCAGTAAATTCGATGAGAACGGGATCCCGATCAATAAAACCTATATTGATGTTCAGGATAAGGAATATGTTTACTTTCCTATCTCGATCGGACAAATGGGACTTTCGGTATTTCATACGTATCTAAAAACAAGAAGCGATGAAGATAAGGCGCGCTTTTTAAAATTTGCCGACTGGTTCATGGAAAATGGCGAGAAAGATGAAAATCTCGGTATCCGCTGGATGACCGATGTATCGCTTCCCGCTTATAAGAATCCGGGGCCTTGGCAATCTGCTTTTTCACAAGCCCGTGGAATATCCATTTTACTACGCGCTTATCAATTAACAAAAAAACAAGCCTATGCTGATCATGCTAAAGAAGCATTAAAATCTTTCCTGCTACCTGTAGAGAAAGGTGGTGTGACTTCATATACTGATCAAGGTCCTTTCTATGAAGAGTATACGGCTAATGTACCGACATTGGTATTGAACGGCATGATCTTTGCTCTATGCGGCAT
Organism: Fidelibacterota bacterium; assembly: GCA_030596185.1. Classification (GTDB taxonomy): domain Bacteria; phylum Fidelibacterota; class Fidelibacteria; order Fidelibacterales; family Fidelibacteraceae; genus M50B103. Next base: position 4,687 of record JAUVKP010000027.1, read on the forward strand.
TTATGACTTTGTGCGTGTCTTCCCCGCAGATAAAGAAGCCAAGAAAATATTTGATGATGGTATCACAACACTCGAAGAAATTCTACCGGAATTTGACATGGGATATTGGTCTCGCTACAATCTCTGCAAAGCAGAATGGTATCCTGATATTGATCCTGCAACCATAGGTTATCAGAGATTGCATGCCACTCAACTTGAGCTTTTGTACAAAATTACCCGAAAAGAGATATTTAATACTTATATCAAACGATTCAGAAAACAAGATACGCTTGTAAATACCATTCGGATGTACAAAGTTAAATACCATGCACTCAAAAAGATCGGACGATTATAATAAATAACATCTTTTTTGCGTTTTTTATATAAAATACCTATAATAGAAATGTTAAACATAAACATGATCTTTTTAACAGGAGGGTTTCATGAGAAAAGGTTTAAGCATATTCATCGCTATACTATTGGTAATTATAATTATTGCTGTAGTTGGCATTCTTTCTTTTAACAAACAATACAAAGCGCTTCTTGAAGATGTTGACAAGGAATATGCATTGATTGAGAAAATTGACATGATGGAAGTCCAAGATGGCGAGTACAGTTATCGCTTTGGAAAAATACCCGTTGTTGTTGATTTGATAGTCATTGTCAAAGAGCATGCTATCACATCTATTACTATGAATGAACAATTCTCTGGTCCGGGTTATGAAGCATTGGAAACCATTGATCGTATTCTATTAAAGCAGGAAGTAAAAGTAGATGCCGTCAGCGGAGCAACGACCAGTTCTAAGGTTATTATGATCGCTGCATATAAGGCACTTAAAGAACGCGACTCCCACCTACGCTAAAGTACAGCCTACGTAGCAAATACTACTTCCATCCTTCGCCAAAGGGCTATGGGCGGCACGGCGGCGTAGTAGACATGGTGGGCAGGCGTGACACGTAAATAAACATAATCAAAAATTTTACATGCAGAGCAAATCGTTTTCGATTTGCTCTGCGATTATATGCGCTAATAAACGTAAAGACGCAGCATGCTGCGTCTTTACATATTATTTCGAGTATCAATCGTCGAAAAATGAAGTCTCATTTTTCGACAAATTTACTTAATTTAATTCAACCACTTCTTCATATACCGGAATATGTGTAAACCAGCCAAATTTTTCATCAATGAGTTTTTTTAGATTCTTGCTTGATTCAGGTTCACCGTGAACAATGAAAGTTTTGCGAGGTGCTTTTTCAAAATTGCCCAACCAATTTAATATCTCATTATAGTCCGCATGAGCCGAAAAATCGGAAATGGTTTCAATTGCCGCAGCGGATTTGACTTGTTGTCCGTGGATCTTGATCTTATCATTTCCGTTCTGAAGCGCCCTTCCACGCGTACCTTCAGCTTGATATCCAACAAAAATAATACTATTCCTCGGACGAGGCAAACGCCTCATCAAGTGGTGAAGAATTCGGCCACCGGTCAACATACCACTTGCAGAAATAATAATACAGGGTTGATCAGATGCATTGATACGTTTTGAGGCATCGACACTTTGCGTAAATTCTGTTCGTTGTGTCAGTAGAACATCTTTTCCCTGTTCTTTCAGTGCATTTGCCTCTTCATCATAGATCTCAGTATGTTTGGAATATAGTTTTGTTGCTTTAATAGCCATAGGACTATCAACATAAACCGGTAGAACAGGAATTTGACCTTCACTTTCTAATTCACGTATGGTATAAAGGAGTTCCTGAGTACGTCCAACCGCAAATGCCGGGATTACAACAACTCCACCTCTTTTTATCGTATCATTAATAATTCGCTGTAATTCTTCCTTGGGGTCACCTTGCTCATGCAAGCGAGCGCCATAAGTCGATTCTACAAGGAGATAATCCGCATCAAGCACTGGTGATGGATCTTTAAGAATTGGGCGCTCAAAACGCCCCAGATCGCCCGAAAACACGATCTTTTTCTCTTCACCGCTCTCCTCTTGCCAGCGTCCTATTACAAAAGCAGAGCCAAGAATGTGACCCGCATCCTGAAATGTCATTAAAACTTCTGCTGTTGGACGAAAAGGTGTATCATAAGGAATACCTTTTAGTAGAGCTATAGTCTTTCTGGCATCCTCGGTGGAATATAGAGGCATGGCAGGACTATGTTTTGAAGTCCCTTTCTTATTGGCATACTTTGCATCTTCTTCCTGCAAATGAGCAGAATCAAGAAGCATGATCTCCAAAAGATCACGGGTAGGTTCGGTACAATAAACAGGTTTATTATAGCCCTGTTTGATAAGGCGGGGCAAATAGCCGGTATGGTCAATATGGGCATGTGTCAAAACAATGGCATCAAGATCATTGACATTCATTTTAAGTGGTGTCCAGTTCCGCAAACGCAATTCTTTAAGACCTTGAAAAAGTCCGCAGTCCACCATAATATTTGAATTCTTATGAGAAAATACATATTTCGAACCGGTTACAGTTCCTGTTGCACCAAGAAAACGAAGTGAAGCCATCGTAATACCCTCATAATTATTTTTGATTAAAATAATCGATCAGAGTAGATCTGATCTGTGCAGTAAACAGGTCTTTACCATCCGTATTCATATTAATACCGTTGCTAAAATAGCGATCAATTGAAAGTCCTGCATTACTCATTTCTTTTATACGAACTTGCAAGTCAATATGTTCAATATTTTCTAACATAGAACTTTGTTTGATCAAGTCATAGAATTGCGGGTCCATTCTGACCCGGAATGCATCCAGTTCCAATGCTTTTTCATAATATTTAAGGGCTTCTTCACTATCCCCTGCATGCTCTGATATCATTGCCTTGCAATAATGATAGATAGCCGTTTCCGGTTCCCAGGCTTCCAGATCGTCGATCCAGCGTTCAATAGTAAAACGATCAGCATTATCAACTAATATTTCACATTCTTGTGCAAAGTTATCATCCTGTAATTCTTTATCGTCAAAAAACGAACGATAGGGTGGCGTTTTAATATTCACAGGCATGGAAACAAAGAAAACGGGGCAATCACTTTTTTTTGCGATTTTTTTCAAATTGCGTTCAAAATATGATTTGGACTCCATATAGCTAGTAGATTCATATGCTACGAGCCATTCATCGGGATCACGCGGTGGAAAAACTTCCTGAGGATCCTTCTTCAAATAGATAAAGCGATCTAATATTTGAATGAAACGGTGATTTTTCATGCTTACAAAAAAATTTAGGCCCCAGTAATTATCAATATCCTGCATCCAAATGCTTTTCCTGGGAATTCCATAGAACTCATTTCCGCCCATTACAACCACGCAAGCATCTGCCTCGTATCGATTTATACAACAGGCAAGTTGTTTCATTGCAAAACTGTTAGTATAGGGTACAACTAATTGAACAATATCATAGTGAACAGAATCTTTATCAAAAAAATCCGGAATGATCTGTTCCTTATTAATATCAGGAAATGCTGAACTAAGGGTTTGATCACCAATCAAAAAGATTCGATGTGAGTTTCCTTCCTTCTCAAGAGGTATTTCTTGGGGTAATATCGCTACATTTGGAAATTGCTTCGGTGAAATAAACCGACGATAGTAGATCGGATTCAATTCATAGTACTGGGAATTATCTGATTCTTTAAAAAGCAAGTAGGATTCACCTGCTCCAACAAAACGTAATGCCAATTCAAGCAAGATCACGATCAAGATCGGTGATAATCTAAAAAATACATTATAGGCTAGTCGTCTGAATGATACTTTCATATTTACATCGAAAACGGTGTTGAACCGGAATTTGCCCCCAGAACAATAATTAAAAAGAAAAGAAAAAGAAGAAAC
>JAUVKP010000224.1 GCA_030596185.1 Fidelibacterota bacterium
ATGCCAACGATCAATCAGTTAGTACGACAGGGTAGAAAAAAGATCACGAAGAAGAACAAGGTCCCTGCCTTGAACGCAAACCCGCAGAAGCGTGGTGTTTGCACACGCGTCTATACAACGACGCCAAAAAAACCGAACTCAGCGTTACGTAAAGTTGCGCGTGTTCGCCTGACAACAGGTACGGAAGTTACGGCATACATCCCGGGTGAAGGTCACAACCTCCAGGAGCACTCAATTGTGCTTATTGAGGGTGGTCGTGTTAAAGATCTTCCGGGTGTTCGCTACCATATCATTCGAGGCACACTGGATACTGCCGGTGTGGAAGGTAGACGACAGAGTAGATCACGTTACGGCACTAAACGGCCGAAATCTTAAAGCGGAGTAAAAATCTATGTCAAGAAGGAATAAGCCACCCAAACGCGACGTATTACCAGACCCGAAGTATGGCTCTAAAGTCATTACTAAGTTCATCAATAATTTGATGGAAGAGGGCAAAAAGGGTGTTGCCGAAAAGATTATGTATGGTGCAATTGACGTACTCAATGAACAAACAAGTGGAAAAGGCTTGGATATATTCCAAAAAGCCTTAGATAATGTTGCCCCGGTTCTTGAAGTTAAATCCAAGAGAATTGGTGGAGCTACTTATCAGGTTCCGATCGAAGTTCGTCGTGACCGTCGTTATGCACTAGCAATGCGCTGGATTATCAATTATTCCAGTGCTCGTTCAGGCAACGCGATGGCTACTAAATTAGCATCTGAATTGATGGCTGCCTCCAAGGGAGAAGGTTCATCGATGAAGAAAAAAGAAGATACGCACAGAATGGCTGAAGCAAATAAAGCATTTGCACATTTCAGTCGATAGCCAAACAATAAAGGCGTAATACGTGGCTTTAGATTTATCAAAATTGCGGAATATCGGAATTATGGCTCATATTGATGCCGGTAAAACGACAACAACTGAACGAATTCTGTATTATACCGGAATTTCACATCGAATTGGTGAAGTTCATGAAGGTACTGCGATCATGGATTGGATGGAACAGGAGAAAGAACGTGGTATTACCATTACTTCTGCTGCTACAACCTGTTCATGGGGTAAGCACCGCATCAATATTATTGATACACCTGGTCACGTTGATTTTACGGCGGAAGTTGAACGTTCATTACGCGTTTTGGATGGTGCAGTTGCATTGTTCTGCGGTGTTGGCGGTGTTGAACCACAGTCTGAGACTGTTTGGAAGCAAGCAAACACTTATAAAGTTCCCCGTATCGCGTTTGTAAATAAAATGGATCGTGCCGGTGCTGATTTTTATAATGTACTGGATATGATGCGGAAACGCCTTGGCGCTAATCCGCTTCCGGTTTTTATCCCCGTCGGTTCAGGTGATATGTTTACAGGTATTATTGACCTTATTAACAATCGCTCTATTATTTATAAAGAAGAAACTTTGGGACAGGAATTTGAATTTGGTCCAATCCCTAAAGATATGGCTGAAAAAGTCGAAGAATATCGTTATCATCTTGTTGAAGAAATTGCATCTTATGATGATACACTACTTGAGAAATACCTTGAGGGCGAGGAACTGACGGAAGCAGAGCTTAAAGCAGCTATTCGCGTCGGTACGATCAAGGGTGATATTATCCCCGTTCTTGTTGGTTCTGCTTTCAAGAATAAAGGTGTTCAGGAATTGTTGAACGCGGTTGTTGATTATTTACCCTCACCTCTGGATATTCCGGATGTGCATGGTAAATCACCCAAAACCGATAAAGAAGAAATTCGCTCAGCAAATACTGACGAACCCTTTTCAGCACTGGCATTTAAGATCATAACTGATCCTTATGTTGGTCGTTTGACTTATTTGCGTATTTACAGCGGAAGCGTTGAAGCAGGTCAGTATATGAGGAACTCTGAGACTGGCAAACGTGAACGCTTCGGACGAATATTAAAAATGCATGCCAATAAACGTGAAGATCTCAAATCGGCTCATGCCGGTGATATCGTTGCGGTTGTTGGATTAAAAAAGACCCGTACGGGTCATACCCTCTGTGATGAAAAACATCAGATCATTCTTGAAGAGATGGTCTTCCCGAATCCTGTAATCAACGTTTCTATTGAACCGGCATCAAAAGCTGATCAGGAAGCATTGACCGAAGGATTGATCAAATTGGCGGATGAGGATCCAACATTCAAGATCAAGTATGAGGAAGCAACCGGACAGACGATCATTTGGGGGATGGGTGAATTGCACTTGGATATTATTGTTGACCGTTTACGTCGCGAATTCAAAGTGCAGGCACATGTAGGTAGACCCCAGGTTGCTTACAAAGAAACGATTACTAAACTCGCAACAATTGACGAAATATTTAAGAAACAAACCGGCGGTAAAGGCCAGTATGCTCGCGTTAAAATTAATGTTGAGCCGTCTGAAAAAGGCGCAGGCTTTGTTTTTATCAATAAGATCGTCGGCGGGTCTATCCCAAGAGAATTTATTCCTGCGGTAGAACGCGGAATTAAAGAAGCATGTAAAACCGGTGTCATTAAAGGATATCCGATTGAAGATGTAAAGATTACGCTAATAGATGGGAACCACCATCCTGTGGATTCCTCAGAAATGGCGTTTAAAGTTGCCGGTAGTATTGCCTTTCAAAAAGCTGTTCGGAAAGCAAATGCGATCCTGCTTGAACCGATCATGGCTCTTGAAGTAGTAACACCGGACGAGTATTTAGGAGATGTCATGGGTGACCTCACCTCGAGGAGGGGTCAAATTAAAGGCATGATCCCACGAAATGATGCTCAGGTCTTAAATGCCGACGTTCCTTTAGCCGGAATGTTTGGATATGCAACAGACTTGAGATCAATCACCCAAGGACGAGCAGTGTTTACGATGCAATTTGATCATTATTCACCTGCTCCCGCAAGTATTGCGGAAAAAGTAAATTAAGTGAAACAAAGGAGTATTTCACATGGCTAAAGTAAAATATGAACGTACAAAACCACATGTGAACGTAGGAACGATCGGTCACGTGGATCACGGTAAGACGACATTGACTGCAGCAATTACTTCGGTATTAGCTAAAGCAGGCGGTGCTGAAATTCGTTCATTT
>JAUVKP010000016.1 GCA_030596185.1 Fidelibacterota bacterium
ATGTGGTCACGAGTTGTTGAGGGTAGTATTGTTCAGGTTCCCGATGCCGAAATTACCAATATTATTGAAAACAATGCATATATTGACAATCCCGCGAATACACCTTATTTGTTCATGAATCCTCGCGATATATATGTTGGCTTGCAATTTTCAATTGACTTATAATAAAAAGAGAGCATGAAATGAAAAAAACAGCTTTACAAAAAATATTACTTATCATGTTGATCATGTCGCTTGCGGTAGTTTCACATGGAGCTACCCGTTATAAGTGGATCACGATCGGTTCTTTACAGAACTTTTATTGTGATACAGGTTCAGAATGGGAATCGATTGTTTATGGTCGGCAACAATGGGGCTATACCTGGGAATCTTTTTACCGTGATCAGGATATGCAAGCTGCAAAGGGTATGTGGATTGGGGTGAAAAACTTTTATGATCCTGTTCAGGGCAGAGAATATTCCTATAAAATTGCACATAATGGCCCAAGAGCAGTTACAGATATTGAGATCCGGGAGTATATACCTCAGGAAATGCAATTAATTGCACGCAATAATCATCCTGAAGTCTATGTGGATGATAATGAAGCTACTGATATGATGAACGGTAGTAATGCCAAGAATGATGAGATAGATCAAGTTGATCCGTCATTAGAGGCTGACAGAGTATTCTACAACGAAGTGAATACTTCCGTAGGTATTTCTTTTACTCGTAAAGTATATGCCGTTTCTCAACAGAACTATGATGATATTCATATCAGTGAATACGAATTTGAAAATACCGGTATCTACGATCAAGCCGGTAATGTCTATAGCCAGACCTTAGAAGGTGTATATTTTCACTGGCAATGGCGTGACGCTATTGCACAGGAAGGGTGTTGGAACGGTGCATATAATTCATATAGGAACTGGATCTCAACAAGTGTTCGTGATGTACGTTGGGGTTACAGTATGATGAATGACGTTATTGGTGAAGACCAGGCAAACCCCACGACCGTTTCGGCTTATGAAGATATGACAGGACTTGATGCTCAGGATGATGCCGGGAACTGGATGCGTGGATATGTTTCATGGATGGGGAAGTGGTCTGATTTCGGATATGATAATATTGGTTCTCCTCTTGTTAATGGACTTGCCCATAATGAATATTCGGTTATTAACGATGGCCGTCTTGGTGCTGCTCAGTACAAAGGCGCAGTTGTGATCCATGCTGATACATCACCCGGTGATGATACCGATGATAGATCACAGCCTTCAACTAACGCATATATTAACTCTAACCATGCTTATACCTTTACTTCGGGTTTGGATCAGTATGATGATCTTGCCATGACAAATAAGTATAATAGTTATATGTTAAATGGTAACTCTACAAGTCATGCTGAACGTGTATGGAGTGCTACAGGCGGTGATGCCGGAGCTTATTCGGCCGGAACATCTGCTGCCGGTTATTCTCAAATGATCGCTTTTGGACCTTATACATTGGCACCTGGGGATAAGATCAAGATCGTATGGGCCGAATGTGCCGCCGGGCTGGGTCATAATAATGGTTATTTTATTGGACAGCAATGGCATAAAGCTAGATATGATGGTGAAACCGTTACGGTTATAGATCCTGACAATCCCACAAGCACAATGCAGATCACTTCAGCTAATGCTGATGAATGGAAAGATGCTATGGTCTACAGTGGTCGTGATTCATTGATGGCTACATTTAAAAAAGCAATTAACCTATATGAAGGTGGCTTTTACGGATCTATCCCTCAAGCACCTCTACCACCATCGAAAGTTGAAATATTTTCAACTGAAGATGGTATAAAAATTATCTGGGATGGCTCGGAATCAATTGCTTCAACCAAATTTGAAGGGTTTAAAGTTTATAGAGCCTTTATTGAAAAAGACTCAACTTATTATGAAGTTCTGGATTGTAATGTAAGTGATGCAAATCTCGATAATTACCGAACTGAAACTACAAATGAATTTGAGTTTGTTGATTCTGAACCACTACGTGGTCAGAATTACTACTATTACATTACTGCTTATGACGATGGCACTCAGAACTTACTTGAACCCGGTGTCGCACTGGAAAGCAGTCCTTTCTACACCAGAACAAACAAAGGTGCAACGGTTAAAAGTCCTCCTGCACCAAATGAAAAAATAAACATTGATGATTATGATCTGAATAATCCTGATGACAGAAAAGAATTAATGAGTTTTATTGTCAAGGTTGTTCCTAATCCGATCAATGTCAGAAATGAACAGATCCAATATATTGGCAATGTAAACAAACTATTGTTTGCAGGTGTACCAACAGGATGTAAGATCCAGATCTTTACAGAACGTGGTGATTATGTTACCGATGTTGAAGAAGCAGAAGCCGGTTATGCATGGTACTTGACAACCGATTGGCAGCAGATCCTCGTTAGCGGAGTCTATATTGCCCGCTTCATTATGGAGGAAGACTACTACGATGATAAGACGGGTGTCAGATTTGATATCGGTGATACAATAATTAAAAAATTCATAATTATACGATAATAAAATAAGCAGAGGTTGAAATGAAAAAAACATTAGTTTACCTTGTCCTTGTATTGTTAATGTTCAGCGGATGTGGCTACTTTGACAGTACAATAGATTTTACGATGAACCCTTTTGATGAAGCGGCCTGCTATACAGTAGATGATGCGCTTACATCAGCAAAAACTTTTAAGGCAAATACAGATCCATATTTTCTTGATGATAAGAATGTAGACGCCTTGGTCACTAACGCAGATGAAAATATCACGATTACAACAAAAACAAATGTAGTTATTGTAACCGGAGACGTGGGTACTGAAGTGAAAACCCGGGCATTTGCAGTGATTGATAACTACTATGATGACGTTACGACAATAGAATTGTATTTGCATAAGACAACGGAATTTGTCGATACTCTATTGACCGGTCAAACTTATGATGATGTTAGATTGACATCTGATCGCGAAACGGATATTGTTGCATATTTCGATTCTATTCGCACTACCGGAGCCGAACAAGATTTTACCGTTACCGACGTGATGGGAAAATTTGAATTCTTTAAAGAAGTTGCACGTTTAAGTTATGGTAAAAATGGTTCTATCCCGGAACTGGGAATTCAAGAAAAACCATATAATGTGAAATGTCAAGCCGTTGAGATAATGTCTCTATACAGTTACCTCAATATTGATGCAGCTGATGAGATCACTTTCTATTATAATGATTATATGTCCATGCGTATTTGGGATTCAACAGGTACAAGAATTCCTATGTTTGACAATAACATAAATCTTGAAATGGCAGCTGAATTCGGCGATAGAGCAGATGAGGGCTCAGGTAGAGTTCTCTCTAAATGTGTTTATAACCTTGAAGAAGGCAAATACTTTGTACGTTGGATCAGGGCTGAATCTACAAAAAATTCAAGTCAATTTACATCTACAAATCCTGAATCAGCAACGAATTATTATCGCTTCAAGGTTGGGATATTCCCCAAAAGCTATGAAAAAGATTCCCTTACTGTAAGCATTGCGAACATGCTGGTTGAACCTACTATCATAAAAGAATTAAGATCTTTGGCACAGTGTGATTCGCTTGGTGTAGAACAGCGTGATACTATTTGGACTGAAGATGCAACATTGGTCATAACCGATCTGGCTCGTTCAGCAAAAAAAATGAATGCAGTATTCAATGGTTTGGATAAAATCACTTTGACTGATTTTAATCAGAGCATACACCTTGGTTACGATCAAACATTACCTCAGGGTTTGTTCTTTTTATCAGTTGCCGATTCCGTTGACACCGATACGGGGAGAGCAGCGGTCGAAATTGATACATTAAGAATATATATTGATAACGGTTCATTCACTATGTACAGGCTATTTAAAGAATATGATGATGGCCGAAAACTATTCAAGCCATTTTCAGCAAGTGTGGTTGGGACTACCTTCCGTGAACTTTACGTAAGTGATAATATAAAAGATGTCCTTTATTTGTATAACTTTGAAGAAAATTTATACTTAGTCTCTTTAAACTATGACGGTGATAAAGACGGTATAAACATGGTAATTAAAGGCAGTTAATTCATATAAACGAAAGAATGAGGAACTCGTTATGAAAAATATAAGAATAGCACTTACGATGGTCTTGTGTCTTGGTATGGGTATACTACATGCCGAAGACTATAAGAAGATCGCTCAAACAGGTTTTCAATTTCTGAGTGTCAGATCAGATGCCAGAGCAAACGGTATGGCCGGTGCGCTTAATGCAGTTGAATGCGGATCTGCAGCAATTTACTATAACCCCGCAACACTTGGTTTTATGCAAAGTACTATGGATATGACTGCTTCCTATAATACATGGATCGCAGGAATTAAACACAATTCTTTTACAGGAGCATTCAATATTGCCGGTGGTCGTTTCGGAGCCGTTGCAATTTCAGTTTCTTCGGTAGATTATGGAGAAATTGAAGGAACTGAATTTTGGGGAAATGATCAAGGTTATATTGAAACCGGCTTGATCTATCCCACTGCCATGCAGGCAGGTATTGGTTACGCAAAATCACTAAGTACAAAATTCTCTGTGGGTGGACAAATTCGCTGGGTTGGCCAGGATCTTGGCAGCTCTAACGTCCTTGTTGAAGATCTTCAAACAGGAACTTCAGAAGTTGTAACACGCGATCATATCGCTAATGCACTTGCTTTCGATTTTGGTACTTACTTTAAAACAGGTTGGAAAAGCTTTGTATTTGGTATGAGCGTTAGAAATTTCTCCGGTGAAGTCATGTTCGAAGAAGAAAGTTTTCAGCTTCCTTTGACCTTTACGATGGGTGTTTCAATGGATCTAATGGATTTCGTTGAGAATGGAGCAGAAAATCACTCTCTATTACTGAGTGTTGATGCGAGCCACCCAAGGTCATATCCCGAATATATTGATTTAGGATTAGAATATAAGTTCATGAATGTCTTTTTCGCACGTGTTGGTTATATGGGTAACCGCGATGAACGTGGTTTGACATTTGGATCAGGTGTTGAAGTCGCGGGAATTTCTATTGATTATTCCTATACACCATTTGGCGTTTTCAATAATGCACAAAGTTTTACTCTGCGATACTCCTTCTAATCAATGAAAAATGGGTAATACTATGAATGTAAAAAAATATATAGTGGCGTTTTTGCTTATCAGTTTAACGCTGTTTGCATTTGCCGCCACAACCGGAAAGATCAGCGGACGCATTCTTGATGCGAGAACTGAGCAAGCCCTGGCGGGCGCGAATGTGATCGTTGAAGGAACTTCATACGGAGCAGCGGCTGATGTTGAAGGTTATTTCACAATTTTAAATATCCCTCCGGGAATTTACACTGTTCAAGCAAGTTACGTGGGATATGCAAAATTAAGGCAGAACAATATTGTTGTTAAGATCGACTTGAATACTAAAATTGATTTTAGTATGACGGTTGAGGCATTTGCCGGACAGGAAGTTGTTGTTACTGCGGAACGTCCGATCGTTAGAACCGATATTTCCGGAAGTCAAACTAATATCTCCAATGATGAGATCGCTGAAATGCCCGTTAAGAGTATTTCTGAGGCAGTTGCATTACAAGCAGGTGTATCGGGCTTATCGATCCGTGGTGGTAAAACAGATGAAATGTTGTACTTGGTCGATGGTATGTCAACCAATGATCAACGTTCAAATACACCCTATACCAGCATCCCAATGTCCGCTGTACAGGAAGTACAGATCCAGGTTGGTGGATTTAGCGCTGAATATGACAATGCTCGTTCAGGTGTTGTATCTGTTGTAACAAAAAAAGGTAATAGAAAAGATTATTCTGCTGTTGTTGATATACAATATGTTCCGCTTCAAGCTAAACAATTTGGAACACCTGTAGGTGATCCAAGCGGTTACTGGCATCGTGGCTATCTTGACGATGAGGTATGCTGGACCGGTACAGATAATGGTGCATGGGATATTTATACTAAAGCACAATACAGAGGCTTTGAAGGTGGGTATAATCAGTTATCAGAAGAATTAATGGGTGATCCTGATCCAACTAATGATTTAACTCCTACTCAGTTGAAGAAGATCTATGAATATGAACATAATCGTCAATTGGTACACGATCAACCTGACTACATTGTAGACATGGGTTTAGGTGGTCCGGTACCCTTTGCGGAAAATTTAGGCAATATGAGATTTTATGCATCTTATAGAACTAATCAGAGAGCATATATCATGCCCTTATCTAGAGATTCATATAATGATGATGCATTTAGAATGAATCTTACTGCAGATCTTGCCCCTAAAACAACCCTGACATTTACAGGGAATTATGGAAAGACGCGTTCTGTTAGTTCTACAGGTAATAACAGTCCGTCTATGGGTAGTCACTATACTTCAACTTGGAGTGTAGCAAACTTGGCAACAGTATCTTATGCTGTATTTCAAAATGGCTATAATAACCCGATTGATATAACAAGATTGGGTATGGGACTTGAATTGAACCATCAATTCAATGAAAGATCATTTGCAAAATTATTAGTAAACAGTACTCGTACCGATTATAATATTTTCCCTCTGGATTCATTGGACCTTACGGATACCTTGAGAATGTTCGATGATATTTTTGGAGCCTATGAGTATGAGACCATTAATAATTATCCCAGTGGATACCATCCTACCTACAGTCCTGGTTTGGTTGATGGTGCAAGAACAGACTGGGCCGGTTTTGCTCGTGATGCAAGTTACAATGTTGTAACAACAATTAAAGGTGATTATCAAAATCAGCTTTCACGTAATAACGAGATCAAAACAGGATTTAATTTTGTTCATACACGCAATGTTGTAGATTCATGGCTGGTTGCCCCTATGACAACATGGGAAGAATATTATAACTGGGATCAATCCCCAATTCGTCTTGGAGCCTATATCCTTGATAAAATGGAATTTGAAGGTTTGGTCGTAAATGCCGGTGTGCGTTATGATATGTATGACCTTAATGGTCAATGGTACGATCTTACAGAATATGATACTTTATTAAATGCTGTATATGGTTTTGCTCTTGATACCTTGGCAAATTATACCAATACCAAAGCACAGCACAGTATAAATCCTCGTATTGGTATTTCACACCCTATTTCAGAAAATTCAAAACTTTATTTTAACTACGGACATTTTTCATCCATGCCGACAGCAACTTATTTGTATATAGTTGATCGTTACGGAGATGGTGGAAATATCCAAAGATTGGGTAACCCGGAATTGCCTTTCTCGAAAACTATTATGTACGAGTTAGGTTACGAACATAGTTTCTTTGATAAATATCTGGCTAAGATCGCTGCTTTCTATAATGATACGAAAAACCAGGAAGCATGGACACGTTATATTAGTCTTGGAAGTGGTAAAGGCGTAACGAGTTATCGTTTAGCTGAATCAAGGGCTTACCGTGATGTAAGCGGTGTAGAGTTAACATTAAAGAAAATGGGAACATGGTTCTCGGGTTTTGTTAATTTTACTTATCAACTTTACAGCTCCGGATCTTTCGGAAGTTATTACCAAAAAGAAGAATATTTGACAAATCCGGCTTTGAGAGAACATGATCTCAAAGATAATCCGGTTGAATATTATCCTTACCCTGCACCTTATGCCAGAGCTAATATTGTTCTTAAAACTCCTCAGGACTTTTCATTTTCTGGTTTAAGTCCGATGATAACAGGGAATTGGTCCTTGAGTTTATTGGCATCATGGAGAGATGGTGGTTACTCGAGCAGAACCTCTTATTCGAGGGTAACATTACCATCTGATAATACTATTGAATTTCCGTTTGAATGGAAAGACACTTGGTATTGCGATCTAAGAGCTGCAAAAACTCTCAGAATTAATAATGCAAAAATTAGAGTTTATCTTGATATTGATAATCTTTTCAATATTAGACTACTATCTACAACCGGTCAAACGGGTTCAATAGATTGGCAAGATGGCTATATCAATTCTCTGCATCTCTTCTGGGAAGAAAATGAAGTATTTAGAGGTGAAGATAAGATAGGTGATTATAATACTTATGGTGAATTTGTTCCTCTCGAATCTCATACAACTCTTTCAGCTATATCTGATCCATTAGAATCAGTCCTTTATCATAACCAGGAAGATGGAATTGCCAAGGGCGAATCCTTCTATCGATGGAATGGAATCGAATATGTACTTCAGAATGAAGCAACGATTGATGAGATGTATGCAAAGAAGGCTTATATTGATATGCCAAATCTAACCTCAATGACCTTTTTGAACCCCAGAACATTCAAATTGGGTGTTTCTGTAAGTTTCTGAGGTATAAGGAATAGTAAAGAATGAAAAATATATTAAAAGTAATACTCATAAGCACACTTATTGCGGGGATGCTGTTTTCAGCAATACCACTGTCCAATAGAACGTGGATAAAGATTGGAGCCCTTCAATCTCCATTTGATGCATGGGGCGCAGAACGTGGTTGGGATGCTAATAGAAGTCTTTATGAAGGTTTGCAATGGCCCGCATGGTATGACCGAACAGATAACTTTGTTATTGACCGTCAGTTTATGGCATGTAGAAATTTTACCAATAAGAGCGGGGAAGTTCAGCCATATGAATCTTCTAAATTTTCAACAGGCGCAAGTGCAAACCAGATCGTTCCACAGTCATTAACACAAACCGGTAGATACCCCTATACTGCTATCTCTGTTGATGGTATGACTCAGTATGTTGATGACTATATTAATGGTCAATATCATGATGATACTAAAGCGGACAGGGTCGTAACAAATGTTATTAATACTGCTCTTGGACTGCAAATGACCCGTAAGATCTATGCATTCAGTCAGCAATACCACGATAACTATTTCATCTATGAATATACCTTTGTAAACACAGGTAATATTGATGATGATGCTACTATTGAAGTTAGTGAAACGATCCATGATTTCTATTTTGGCATGATGTCACGTTATTGTACATCCCGTGAAGCCTACTATGTAACCAATTTGCGACAAGCATCTTGGGGTGCTCATCAGTGGGTTTATCATACACCCATGATAGATGATCCTGAGATCCCGTATTTCTATTCATGGCTTGGCCAAGCTAAAACAACTGATATTACCCTTGCCTATGATAATGTGGGTGTTCCCGTATTACCTGCCGTGGGTACTTATGATGAAGCTCGTATTAAATCACCTCAATTTGTCGGCATGGCTGTACTGCATACCGATGCGGCATACAATGATGATTCAAATGATAAAAGCAAGGTTAAGACCGGTTGGTATATTGGCGACAGTGTCCCGGGTGAAGGCAATGATCAACAAGCATGGACTTGTCTGAGCTCTAACTTCCAAAATCTTGGTACCTTTGATATACCGCAGGATGTTTATGGTGGTCACAAGATCGCTGATCG
>JAUVKP010000249.1 GCA_030596185.1 Fidelibacterota bacterium
ATGTAGCATCATGCTGTAACACAATGGTACGCCCTTGCGTGGTTTTGATAATTGTTGTGTTCATATTTCCACGATAATCTAAATCTGTAAATTCTTCAAAGAAACTATCGGTCGCCGCCAATTCTCTCGCTTTAGCTTGCATCATAAAATCTTTACTTTCTACTGATACAAGGAACTCAAATTTATCCCCTCTGTTAATATCCATCATTTGAGCAATCGGCCCTAATCCGTGTGTTGGGTAAATATTCCCTTTACGGGAACCATACTGCCGCAACCACCACATGTTCCAATACAAATTTTTGTTGAAGTTATTATTCATTTTACTTGTATTATAGGCACAATCCCCATGAACAATCTCTCCGAAAAAACCTTGCTGTGCCATGTTCAGCATCAACAATTGAAATTGGAAATAAGAATAGTTCTCAAGCATCATGCAGTGTTTCCGTGTTCGTTCGGCCGTTTCAACCAACTTCCATGCTTCTTCAACAGTTCCGGCGGCAGGAACCTCAGAAGCCACATGTTTACCGTGTTCCATGGCATATATGGCCATTTCCGCATGCATATACCATGGCGTTGTAATAATTACCAAATCGATATCTTTACGCTGACAAAGCTTTTTCCACTCATCTTCTGAACCTGAATATAATTCGGGGTTATGATCCGTATTTTTCAATATTTTCTTTGACCCAATGGCTTTTTCAGGCTGTAGATCGCATAAAGCTTTTATTTCAACACCATCTATACGGCTCATGGTCTTTACATGTGAGGGGCCGCGTTGCCCCAGACCGATAACTCCAATGCGAACAGTACTTATTTTGGGAGCTGTATACCCGGACATGTTGAAATGCTGTGAATGTTTCTTTTCAAAATCAATAATATCTTGTGCAAGATTTGAATCATCTTGGATCAATTCCGAGGCATAACTTTTCATTACACCTCCACCTGCTAAGCTAAGCCCGGCAATACCGGTCAGTTTAATAAAATCTCTTCGGGTTTTTTTCATCGTTTTTTCCCCATAATTTCTTATTAAAGATTTATTCAGTCCATCATTATATATGCTTCAAATTGGTTTATTAAGTATACATAATATGATTTCTCCATATTGTGATAAGAACATAGCTACGTAAATTAATTAATGATGTTTTCATTTATGCAGATAGAAATCACCACGAAGATCACGAAATACCAAGCCTTAGGCTGGCAAGCACGAAGTAAAAAAATAAATAATATCTTCGTGTTCTTAGCCTGCCACCGCCTGCCAACGTTTGCGGGCACGGCGCCAATTTTTTAAGGCGTGGTGTGCTTCATGGTTTGCTCATATTTACCTTAATTTCGACAAAACTTTGAAATTCCTATACTAGTAAATTATTAACATAGGAGGAACTTCTCTAAAGGAATCCCTTGGACAATATTCCTCACAGAATTCCGATTCTTCATCGGGACTCTTCAGTCTAAAGTTCTTTCTTTTCCACTTTTTCTAATTTCACATCATCAACTCCATTCACCTCGTGGATAGAGATATTGCTTACATTTTTAAGAATAAACTGTGGTGAATCTTCTTCTTTTTGAGCATCAATGTGATAAAAACTGGCATCGTGAACATCCTCTAAAATAAAAGCAGGGCGTTCATCTCTATTCATGTAACGCAGAACAACATTGTTCACTCTCAATCCTTTTACATACCTAAAATACATTCCGTAAGCAGGCATAGAGTGCCATCGATAAGGATCGGGGTAGGTATCGATATTTTGTGGAACCTCTTTATCAATCGCCTCTTTCGAACCGCCTCCCCGGTAATAAATGCGGATATTACTCAAGGTCAAATCTTCAATATAATGCCCGGGAATACCCATCACCATTGCGGCTCCCAATTCGGGGGACTTCGGTCGCCCACCCACATCATAAACGTTTAGGTTGCTGATTGTAATGCGTCTGCAAACGCCAACCGGAACTCCTTCGGGGCCACGCATTCGTGCATTTAATCTGATGAAGAAAGGCGTATCTGTCACATCACGCATTGTAATGTTGTTAAATACCACATCTTCTATCAATCCGCCATCAGCTGTTTCAATAGCGATTCCACGCGAACGTTCAAAAACACAATTAGAAACGGCTATATTCTTAAAACCTCCATTTGATTCTGTGCCTAATTTCAAACGACCTGTAATGCAGTGATTTGCATCCGGAGCTTCGTCTATGAAGTCGCTTTTGAATGTTCCGTCCATCAACGTACCGTGATCATAGCCAAACACCTGGCAATTAGTGATGGTTACATTCTCTGTGGCACGGGCATAACCCAGTGCGAACGACGATTTTAGACAAAGTCCATCGTCAGTAGGTGAGTTAATGATACAGTTTGAAATACAAACGTTTCTGCAGCAGTCAATATCAAAACCGTCACGGTCGGCATCGGCACGTACATTATCGATGGTCAAATTATCGACGCCCGTGGCTAGAATGCAGAAGTGACCACCATGAAGAATAGAGATGTCCTTAATCGTAACGTTGAAACAATTTTTCAAGGCAATTGCCTTATTGCCGGATCCTTTAATGTCAGGTTTATCGTGAGTGTATAAATATTTGCCCCAAATCATTCCGTTT
The DNA here is from genome assembly GCA_030596185.1 of Fidelibacterota bacterium. Lineage (GTDB taxonomy): Bacteria > Fidelibacterota > Fidelibacteria > Fidelibacterales > Fidelibacteraceae > M50B103. The sequence continues at coordinate 2,602 of JAUVKP010000249.1, forward strand.
CCTGTAATCGCAATATCATGCAGACTATCGCCATAAATCAGGCTGTTCTTCCAGTAGCTGTGTCCAAAGTCCTGAAACTTTGAATACCAGGTTGCTTCCTCAGGTAAGTCATATCCTACTCCATCCACTTCTTTATCTCCAATCAACACCGCCCCCTGGTCAAGATGAAGCGTAATG
>JAUVKP010000114.1 GCA_030596185.1 Fidelibacterota bacterium
GGATAATGAAAGATATCAATAAGAATTCTTATTATATCAAACCCAGCCAGGATAAGCGGATCAAAAAAGCGAAAGCTGAACGCAGAATCAAACGACTTGCCAGAATTGCTAACAGATAAACTCTGATAGCATTTGTGTGATAAACTACCCGGTCAATGACTGGGTTTTTTAATTGTACCAGATATTTAAATAAAAACATTCAGGGTAGAGACGCGATTAATCGCGTCTCTACCCTGAAACACTAAAAGCAATTTTAACTTCAGACTTCTTTAAAAAATTTCTTCAAATATAAAAAATACCTCGGTCCCCGAGGTTAATCTTCACAAATAAGTTATTATTTTCTTACGTCTTACGTTTTACTGTTCACTGATTTTATTTCCACTGACAAGGTAATTTCTTTTCCTTCTCTCGGATCTAATGCAACTTTCCAAAAATAATTAATCACGACATTCTGAAAAATATTCTCTATACCGTCCGGTTGCAGGACAGGAATGATATTGGGATAGGTCATGACGCGAGCAGCTTCTTTGCTTTTGATCTTGATCTGATAATTTTCAGCAGTATTCTTAATTAGCAATTTACTAATATCTTCCAGATCGGACACACACTCCATTGTTTGACCTTCAAGTTCTTTAGGTTTGGCGTAAACGCGCTTTTCCCATTCACCGCCATTAACAGAGAAATTAAACTCGGGACCAAATAAACATTCTATAGGAGCTATTCCATTATTTTTAATGCGATAAGTCACGTCAAAACCATTTTCATTAAACTTGATGGATTTGCACAGATACGCCCGCTGCCAATTGATCCAACCATTGCGGGAGAATGTGACACAACAAGATTTTACAGTATTTTTAACTTCTACTGCCTCATTCAAAAAATCACTGGCATCTTCCAATTGCTGGTCTCTAACCATATCGACCGTGATATCTTTGTCGTAGTAACGCTCAATAAGCGAATAACGGGGATGATTGTCATAGACCGGTTTAACATCCATTTCATCGTGAAATAGTTCAGGATGACAGGAAATATTATTACAGAGATTTACATGTGCCGGTTTAAAATCAAGCTCTTCCAATCCACCCATGAAACGTGAATCAAATACGGCATGAAATTTTTTAGTCGTGATCGTTACATCATTGTAACCATCGCGGTTAATATCCGTCACTTCCTGATATATCTGGTCGGAAAGATTATATAAATGTTTATCGATCGCGGCTTCGGCTTTGATCAAATTGGACCATGTTGCATTGCGGAGATGCGGAAGATAAATTCCTCCGTGAATTCCATGCCAATATGCATCATGCGATGTGCCTGACCAGAATTGCTTCTTGATATTTCGAATGCTTTTCTTGGCTTTACCCGTACATGCAAGTGTTTCGATCTTACGAGAGATTTGGCACATACGTTTGTGCATCCAGTTTGCTTCCGGATATTTCGTCAGGAAGCTCCGCCAACCTTTTCCAAAACCATTCATGGAACTGGTCCATTTGTCCATTTCGGGATAGCCACCCTCAGTCGGATAGGTCAAACCCAGAGGCATTTGATGTTCCCAATAATCTTTGAAAGTAATGGTTTCGATCTGAGATTGATTATCATTCAGAAGTTTAAAAAATGTATGTAACCATTCAATATGAGATTCCGAATCAGGATAAATACCAAACTTTTCACCGTTTTCCATGAATACCAGCACATCCTGTTCGTTATCGGATGCCTGCGAGAGCAAATATTCAATAACTTTTTGAGGATGTTTATTGGGTATCATCGTACGAAGTTTTTCCGAAATGGAAAATACACCAATCGTACGACCTTCGGCCTCGGTATTGTAGTAACCTTTGATCGGACGTTCATTGCTGACATGATGTTCATCAATGACCGTATATTTCAAACCACTTTCACAAATACTGTAAGGAAGATCAAGTGACCATACACGTTCAGGGAGCCACATGCCTTTTGGTGAAAATGCAAAAGTGTCCCTTAGTAAGGAATTCTGCATTTTGATCTGTCCCATGCGATCTGCTTCCGGTAGAAGTGTCAGCATGGGCTCATAATATGCACTGGATAATAATTCCAATTGACCTTGATCGGTCAATTGATGAATATTTTCGAGAAAATCGGGTTTGTGTCCGATAATCCATTCCAGTAATGGTCCGCTGTAATGCATCGATACAGAGATCGCAGGATTTTGTTTCAGCAATTCAATGAAAGGTTTATAAGATTTCTTATAGGCACGTTCAAAAACATCGTCGAAATTCCCGACGGGTTGATGATTATGCAGTGCGAATATAAATTTGATCTTTGACATACGAATCAATAAAACAAAGACTGCTCTTTCGAGCAGTCTTTGCATAGTTTATGACAATTATTTGGCCATTTTTTCAACGAGGTCAACAACGCGGACTGAATAGCCCCATTCGTTGTCGTACCAGCTCAGTATCTTAACCATATTACCAGCGGCAATGGTCATACCTGAATCGAAGATCGATGAATGACTGTTTCCAACGATGTCAATAGAAACGATCGGGTCTTCAGTGTATTCCAAAATACCTTTCATAGGACCTTCGGCAGCTTTTTTCATGACTGCATTGACTTCTTCTTTGGTCACTTCTCTTTCAAGTTCAACAACGAGATCTACAACAGAACCATCCGGTGTAGGAACGCGCATTGCCATACCGTTAAGTTTGCCCTTCAACGCAGGGATAACCTTACCAACTGCAGCTGCAGCTCCGGTGGTTGTAGGAATAATTGAAACTGCTGCAGAACGTGCACGACGTAAGTCAGAATGAGGAAAATCAAGGATCATCTGATCATTGGTGTATGCGTGAACAGTTGTCATCAATCCTTTAACTATACCGAATTCGTCATTCAGGACTTTAGCTACAGGAGCCAGGCAGTTAGTTGTACAAGAAGCGTTAGAAACGATCTTGTCGCTATCTTTAAGTTCGTTATCATTTACACCAAGAACGATGGTGTTATCAATTTGATCTTTTGCAGGAACAGTCAAAACGACTTTTTTAGCGCCTGCTGCAAGATGCTTTTCGAGTTGTTCTTTTTTACGGAAGACACCGGTTGCTTCAACAACAACATCTACATTCAATTCTTTCCAAGGCAGATTTGCAGGATCTTTTTCAGCTGAGATATTTATTTCTTTACCGTTTACAACGATTGAATTTTCTTTTGCTGATACTACGCCATTAAATTTCTTATGAACAGAATCGTATTTTAACAGATGAGCCAAGGTTTTTGCATCGGTAAGATCGTTAATTGCAACAACCTCAATACCGTCACGATTCTGCATTTCGCGGAATACCAAACGTCCAATTCTTCCAAACCCATTAATACCTACACGTACGCTCATTTGATTCTCCTTTTTGTTTGTTTTTCAAATGTCATTGAATATAAAATATTTCACATCATAACGCCACCTTTTTTTAATGGATAATTGACAATTTAAGGCAAAAGTACAAAGTAAAGAGTACAAAGTTAAAGAGAAAAACAATCTTTAAATTAATTTGATCATTTTGAGATCTCTCCATGCGCCTGTTTCCCGATAAATCGTGAAACAGACTTAGTCGAGATGACATTATTTATGGGTATTTTAATAATTTGCGACTTAAATTTGCATTTCACCCAAGGGGTTATATTTGTTATTTAATAATTCAGCTCCAGAGGAGCGGTATCTTTGTAGTTAAGAAAGCATAAATGACATAAGCTCCATTGGAGCGACACAATTTAAGCTGAACTATCACAAAGCTTTCGCTCCTACGGAGCTTGGTTCTGCGCTAGATCAATTTACTACAAAGATGTCGTCCCTATGGGACTGAACATTTATCAAAAATACTTTTGGTGAACTTTATTTACTGTAAAATTATTATATACTCAGACCCGTTGCGTGAAACAGGCTTAGTCGAGATGACATTATTTATGGGTATTTTAATAATTTGTGGCTTAAATTTGCATTTCACACAACGGGTCATCTTATACTCTAAACCTCTAAACTCTTATTTCTTTTTTATTGTTTTTGAACTCAAATTTTCATTATTTACTAATTGTATGAAAACGCTGACATTAACACTTGACCATTTCCATTTTTCAGGGGACATTTCCCCCGATATGCTCCTGATGAAAGAGTTGCATTTTGACTTACAAAAACCTGATGAAACAATCATTCTGACAATAAAAGCACCCTTAATTGGAGATATTCGTGTAGAACTGGATTTTGTTCATTTTCAAAATGATATCCTCACCTTACACATCCTTTCTAATCGAAAGATCGCAGATATGCTGCTTTCTTTTTCGCAACGCTATACACGAAATATCCCTTTCATTGATGTTGACTATCCATCTTTAAGGATCAATACGGTTCTGATGATGAATGCCTTGAATCCCGGGATCAGGATCCGTAATATTGCAATGGTCAACCAGCAATATATCGTTGAAATGGAGATAAACTGAAAAAGCCCTTTATATTTTTACTCATTACCGCACTTTTTCTTGCATGCGCCATAGATATTCCCGATAACGGGGATGACCATTATCCTGCTTTTGGTGGCGGGGACACCTTGGATATTCTCACATGGAATCTTCATTTATTTCCCTCAAATGGAACTGCCAGTATTGACTATATGAAGGATGCCATCCTGGCGCTGCAACCCGATATAATTGCTCTTCAGGAAGTAAGTTCCGAATCATCACTTCAAACATTGGCTAATAGCTTGGATGACTATGAATATGCCATAGCTAATGGAGGCGGTGACTGGGGACTGGCTT
>JAUVKP010000148.1 GCA_030596185.1 Fidelibacterota bacterium
CTCTTCGTGGAAAAATTCTGAACGTCGAAAAAGCACGATATGATCGAATTCTGCAAAGCAAGGAGATCCAGGCATTGTTCACTGCTATCGGTGGTGGTCTTCGTGATGATTTCGATGTAGAAAAGATCCGCTACAATAAGATCATTATTATGACCGATGCCGATGTGGATGGTGCTCACATTCGTACGCTGCTTTTAACCTTCTTTTTCCGCCAAATGCGCGATCTTCTGCAGTTTGGGCATGTTTATATTGCCCAGCCGCCTTTGTATCGCTTAAAGCAGGGAAAAGTAGAACGCTATGCATATGATGAAAATGAATTGGAAATGTTGACTGCGCGAATGAAAAAAGAACGTTCGACAAAGATCAATTTATCCAGATATAAAGGTTTGGGAGAAATGAATCCGGATCAGCTCTGGAGTACGACCATGGATCCCGAATCACGGACCGTACGTTTGGTAAACCTGGATGACGCTATGGCGGCTGATCACATGTTCTCTGTCTTGATGGGCGAAAATGTGGAAGCGCGACGGAAGTTCATTGAAGAAAACGCGAAATATGTAAAAAATCTGGATGTATAAACAATCTGTCATGTGACGGAATTTAGAAAAAGAGAGGAAAAATTGACTAACGAAAAAATTATCCCGATAAATATAGAAGAAGAATTAAAGAATTGTTATCTTGATTATTCTATGTCAGTGATCGTTTCCCGTGCATTGCCCGATATTCGTGACGGTCTTAAACCCGTTCATCGTCGTATTCTTTACGGTATGTACGAATTGGGTATGCAATATAATAAACCTTTTAAGAAATCTGCCCGTATCGTCGGTGACGTTTTAGGTAAATTTCACCCTCATGGCGATAGCTCTGTTTACATGGCGATGGCTCGTTTGGCACAGAATTTTGCCATGCGCTATTTGATCGTTGACGGTCAGGGAAATTTTGGCTCCATCGACGGCGATAGTCCGGCAGCTATGCGTTATACAGAAGCACGTATGTCTCGTTTAGCAGATGAAATTCTTGCAGATATCGATAAAGAAACTGTAGATTTTGCCCCGAATTTTGATGAATCCATGGAAGAACCCACTGTTCTGCCCAGCAGGATACCTTATTTGCTGATCAATGGTGCTACCGGTATTGCCGTGGGTATGGCAACTAATATCCCACCGCATAATATCAATGAGATTTGTGATGCTGTTTGTGCTACGGTTGAAAATTCTGAGATAACAACTCAGGAGTTAATGCAATATATTAAGGGTCCGGATTTCCCAACCGGTGCTTTGGCTTATGGTACGTCAGGACTCTTTTCGGCTTACGATACCGGGCGTGGAAAAATAACTTTACGTGCTCGTGCAAATGTGGAACAAATCCGTAATAATCGTGAACAGATCGTTTTCACTGAAATTCCATATCAGATCAATAAAAGCAATTTGGTTGAACGTATTGCTGAGTTAGCTCGCAATAAAGTGCTTGAAGGCATTAGCGATCTTCGTGATGAATCCGATAAAGAGGGTATTCGCGTTGTGGTAGAACTCAAGCGTGATTTCGAACCTCAGGTTGTACTGAACAATTTGTATAAGCATACCAATTTGCAGAATACTTTTGGTATTAATATGATCGCTTTGGTCGAAGGTATTCCAAAAGTACTTTCTTTGAAGAGTATGTTACAGTTGTTCGTTGATTACCGCTATAAAGTGATCGTTCGCAGAACTCAATTTGAGTTAAAGAAGGCAGAAGCCCGTGCACATATTTTAGAAGGGTTCAAGATCGCGCTCGACAATATTGATGAAGTGATCGAAATTATCAAGAAATCAGCCAGTGCAAATGTTGCCCGTCAGAATTTGATAAATCGCTTTGAATTCTCCGAGATCCAGGCACAAGCTATTCTGGATATGAAATTGCAAAGGTTGACCGGCTTGGAACGCGAGAAAGTTATTCAGGAATATATTGATATTCTAAAACAGGTCGAAAAACTAAAATATATCCTGGACAACCGTAGCAAACAGAAAGAAATATTGATTGGGGAAACCCGGGAAATTCAGGGAAGATATGGCGATGAACGTCGCACCGAAATGGTCGTGGATGCCGGTGATTTTTCTGTAGAAGATATGATCGCCGATGAAGAAATGGCAATTACCATTACTCATAATGGTTTCATCAAACGTACACCGGTCAATGTTTATCGCGCACAGCGTCGTGGTGGTGTTGGCAAGAAAGGTGCTACAGCTAAAGAAGATGATTTTATTGAAAACCTTTTCATCGCGTCAACTCACGATTACCTCATGTTCTTTACTAATTTAGGTAAGGTTTATTGGTTGAAGGTACATGAGTTACCGCAAGCCGGACGAGCTACACGTGGCCGCGCTATTGTAAACTTGCTTGAATGTGAAAAAGATGAAAAAGTTCGAGCATTCCTTAATATCCGCGATTTTACAGAAGATAAATATGTCATCGTATCCACCAAAAACGGTACGATCAAGAAGACCAAACTTGATGCTTACAGCCGTCCTCGCCGCACAGGTATAATTGCAGTCAATTTACAAGACGGAGATGATATCATCGGTGTCGATATTACCAATGGTGAACAAGATATTATTCTTGGAACACGTAAAGGTAAGGCTATTCGTTTCAATGAAGCGCATGTCCGGAACATGGGACGCTCGGCAACGGGTGTTCGTGGCGTGACCCTTGATGGAAAAGATGATGCCGTTGTAGATATGGTCGTTGTTAAACGTGAAGGGGCTACTGTTCTTGCCGTAAGCGAGAATGGATACGGAAAACGCTCAGATATCATGGATTACCGTATTACAAATCGCGGTGGTAAGGGCGTGATCACCATCAAGACTACAGACAAGGTAGGCCAGATGGTTGCCCTGAAAGAAGTAGTTGATACAGATGATCTAATGATCATTACAACCGATGGTTTGCTCATTCGTCAGCATATTAATCGTATTAATACACTCTCTCGTAATACTCAGGGTGTTCGTTTGATCAACTTACACGAACAAGATCAAATCTCAGCTATTCGCTATGTCATGGAATCAGATGACAAAGAAGAAGAATTGCAAGAAATGAAGAGTGAATAAATGATCGCTGATAAACTGACAGTTATCCGCGAGGATATAAAACGCTATAGTCCGTACCCGGATCGGGTACGGATCGTGGCTGTCAGTAAAAAACAGCCAATTGAAAAAATGCGTTCTGCTGTAGAGGCCGGGATCAAAGATCTTGGTGAGAATCGTATTCAGGATGCACTGGATAAGTTTTCCCTTGAAGCTTTCGATGGAATTACCCGTCACTTTATCGGTTATTTGCAGTCTAACAAAGCAAATAAATGCTTGCAGAATTTTAATTGGCTTCATAGTTTGCAAACAGAGAAACTTGCTAAGCTAATTGCAAAAAGTGACTACCGGATAAAATGCCTTATCGAGGTCAATATTTCCGGTGAAGCTAACAAGTCCGGTTTACCGCCGGATGAACTACCTGACTTTTTAAAAAAGGTCAGAGACTATGAAGGTCTCGAGATACAAGGACTGATGGGAATGGCGGCTTTTACCGATGATAAATCGAGGATCCGTCGCTCATTTGCATTGTTGCGATCTCTGGCAGAAGAATACAAGACCCTTGAAACCGATCATTTTAAAATGGATGAGCTGTCCATGGGTATGACGCACGATTATCGTATTGCACTGGAAGAAGGTGCTACTTTTCTGCGTATAGGAACCGGGATATTTGGACCAAGGAGTATGAATTAATGGATTGGATAGATCTATCTGGAATGGAAAAACCTGAGACCTTAGCGGCAACATGGACTTTCCGTTCTATAAATGAACATCTTAAAGAAGAGGAAGTGGCAAAATGTGGTGAAACGTTGTTACTAACTTTGAAGTCGGATGAAGTGGCTGACAGTACAATGTTTGCAGTTTGCGGTCATATCAATGTATCCGGTCATAATCCTCTGCGGGGGCATAATGATGATAGTAAGGGAGTAAGATTCCCCGATATGTCGCATCCTTATGCTGCTGTGCCTAATTTGAATATTGAAGATGCTGTTTTGATCCGTGCAGGTCAAAATGTTGAGCATCCCGTAGATGCTATATTGGCAAGTGAGATCGTATA
>JAUVKP010000080.1 GCA_030596185.1 Fidelibacterota bacterium
TGGGTAAAAGTCTTGAAAAGCAGTTTGTAAATATTTCTTCAAATGATCCAACTATTTGGTTTTCCTCGGTTTCACCTTCTGCTATGACCCCGGGACGTCTGAATAGTATTACCGCTCTTCCCGGATCACGGAATGATCTTGATATTTACCCCGAGATCTTTTCACCCGGCATTGACGAGCGAATTCAATTTAGCATTGATGCCGACACGGCGCTTTCTTACTGTGAATTATTATGTTTTAATCTGGCAGGGCAACTTATCTACAGAAGGGAGCAGGCACTTTTTTCTCAACCGGGGTGCCTTCTTTTTTGGGACGGCCGAATGGAGCATGGTGATTATCCTTCACGCGGTTTATACCTTGCTCTTGCGGTAATGCATCAAATTGACGGAAGCACCTATCAACTACGCGGCGCTTTTGTTATAAAGTGATTTTGTTTAATAATTATTTTTAACATATACACAAACGCCCCGAAATCGGGGCATTTGCTTATGTAACTAAACATCGAGAATTTTAAAGATCTTTTAATTGCGCTGCGATCATCTTATGGATCTTTTGATTTTCTTTTTTTGTTGAAACGATAAATTCGTTATCATCGAGCTTCCCAAGCACCGCTTCCATTTCTTCGGGAGACTCAAAATTCAACTGTTTAAATGGGTTGTTGTAGTCCTTGGCACGACTGCTATAAACACGCTCTGTGATCAAATCATGGATCAAGCCATATCGTTCCAATTGTTCTTTAAGCTTTTCATCATTCAATATCTTTATATGGAAAACATCGCCAAGAACACCGATCGCGTGAAGCAGTTTTTGCTTAGGATAGTTCTTAAAAAGCATATCATATCTTTCGTGAATATCGCCCCAAGTGTTCAGACTTCTTGATTTAATGTTTTTTAATAATCTATTCATATCCTTGAGGGGCATTAACTGTCCGCCCAAATTAACCCAATCGCTTTCCCGTGCTTTCTGTTTTTTGCTCATATCAAAAATCGACTCTTTAGGCGAATTCAAAAGGTATTCCGCAATCTGCTTCATGCTATAATAGAATAACATTTGCAAATAGGCCTGATAGCCGGAGAATGGTTTCAGTAAAACAACGGCTCTTTTTGAACGTTCGAAACTCGTACTATCTACAGAAAGTATATCGGGATACTTCTTTTGAGTTTTATCCTTACCAAAGATCAAATTTTCTCTGTCCTTTGGATCTAATTTTAATTCGTTTTCAAGCAGATCAAGTGATTCGATTATTTCTTCGACAGAATCCGGAGCCAAAGATGCATATTCAATATTTTGAAATTTATGAACGCGTTTGTCTCTATTGAGATATTTCCATTCATTTCTTGCCATAGCATACATATTATATAACCACCAAAAAGCGGGCATGATCTCAAGCTGATCTTTTGATGAGTTGTTGTTCACGAGCGAGAACGGCAGGTGAATATTCAATTCGGAAGGGTAAGACCCTTTTGCCATCAGCGTAAACGATGCAAAGGTACTGGGGTGTTTGATACTGGTGCACAGGCCTGGCCAGAAGCCCCTACCTGCTTTTATTTCATTATCATTTGCCCTGGAATTATGATTGGAGCCAAGAGTTGCTCCGGCAGCAACATTAGATTGACCTTTAACTAATGCGGCAACAAGAAAAGAATTGTTATGATGCTGTTCGTGTGAGGGGAAGATCAAATTATTCAAAACCTCACAACATGAAATGGTCGAGTTTGAACCCAGGAAGGAGTTGATGAGCCGACCGCCGTATTTAAGATTTGAATTATTGCCCATGATAAAGCGGACTGCTTTACATCCATAAAATATCCTACAACCATAACCAACAATGCCATTTACTGCTTCAACGCCCTCTCCGATCTGTGTAGAAGCATCAAACGAGGAATTAATTGTAATATTTTTTAACTTGTTGGCTCCTTTGATATAGCACATAGAGCCGATCTTTACATTTTTAACGATACGAGTATTTTTTATGACAGTCTGTTCACCAACCTCACCATAATATCCTCTTGCTTTGTCAATATGTTGCAGTGTTATTTCTTTTAAGCGATCCATTAAATTTTTGTCATTACGGTATCTTGCCCATATATAGGCATCTGCAGGTATCATCCCGTTGAAGGGCAATATTTTTCTGGATCCCGTTTCGTTCATGATATCCATCCACATAAGAACAGATTCATCCTCGCCTTCTTTTAAAACTCCATTGCCAAATTTTGCATGATCGGTCATATTCATTTCATCAATATTGACCAAGATGCACCTATCGCCAATAATATAATGCGATAAATAATGTACATTATGAATAGCGGACATGTCGCCAATATCACATGAAATGATCTGGCTATTTGTAAGTCCGACGGGTACCTCAAGATCATGATGACGAAGGGTGGCATGCTTAATGTCTCCCAATCGTACCATTCCAAAGAAGGAACAATTCCGCACCAGAGACGGCTCAAACATATCGCGGACATAGATCAGATCCCAATCATCTGCGGTATTCCCATTCTTCACAAGCGCTTCAACTTCTACGGCACGAAGTGGACGCCAATGATCTTGTTCGTGAATGTGCTGTTTATTCCTTAAATAGTATTCGTCTTTACCCTTGGGAAGATAATCTTGGGAAATAAACCCAAAACCAATACTATTTTCCTCTAAAATAAGAATCTTGTCTTTCATACCAACATTTTCCTCGCATTTAAGCTACTTGAATATACAAGTAAAAAATGAAAAGACAATGAGAAATAATCATGTCAATAGTAACAATGCCAACAATTTTAATCTATAAAAAAAAAGAGACGCCCCGATGCTTCGGAGCGTCTCTACATTTTACGCCTGCCGGTCGTAACCGCTACTGCGGTGAAGGCTGGTCTCACGGCTTACGTTTTACGGATCAAACTTGTCCGTGACAATTTTTATATTTTTTCCCACTTCCACAAGGACATGGTTCGTTTCTACCCACCTTGGGATGGTCGCGACGGATCGGCTCAGTTTTACCGGCCTTAGGGGTTTGCGGTTGAGAGGGTACCTGAGCGTTTTGGGCACCTTGCGCAAATCCCATATTCTCTGTTGAAGCCTGGGTAATTTTCATGGGTGCTACCGGTCTTTGTGGTTCCTCTTGTATGCGTATATCCGTGCGAAACAGCAGTCGGAGCGTTGTTTTATTAATATGTGCCAATAAATTTTGGAAAGATTCAAAGGCTTGAGACTTATATATCAGTAAAGGATCTTTTTGGCCATAAGCTTGTAGACCCACACCTTCTTTGATTTGATCAAGTTCATATAAATGCTCTTTCCAAAGCCCGTCAATCGAGTTTAAATATGCCCAGCGTTCAAAATCACGCATGATCTCTGCGGGGTAAAGCATCAGCTTGCGATTATAGGTTTCCCTTGCTTGCTCAATAAAATATTCCTGAAGCTTTTCACGGTTCATGTTTTGGTGATCGCTGGGAATATCACACATCAAGGTGCTTAGCATTTCCTGCCGTAACTCTTCCCAAAGCCATTTATCGGGATTTGAATCAGCGGTTTGTTCTTCTACCTTATCGGAAATAAATTCTTCCTGCATACTATCAATTTCTTTTTGCAGGTTACCACCCTCAAGTGCATAGGAACGACGGTCATATATAACTTCTCGTTGCTTATTCATGACATCATCATATTCAAGTAAATGTTTACGGATACCAAAATTGCGTTCTTCAACACGTTTCTGGGCCCGTTCGATCATTTTTGTCATCATGGGCATAGATATCACTTCATCATCAGGAATAGCATCAAGCAATGTTTTACCCCGTAGATTTCCAAAAAGACGCATCAGATCATCTTCGAGTGAAATAAAGAAAACAGATTCACCGGGATCACCCTGGCGTCCCGCACGACCCCGCAATTGATTGTCAATACGACGAGATTCATGGCGTTCCGTACCGATGATCTTTAAACCGCCCACGGCTCGAACTTCATCAGTGATCTTGATATCTGTACCACGACCCGCCATGTTCGTTGCAATGGTTACTGCGCTAGACTGACCAGCCATAGTCACAACATCAGCTTCCCGTTGGTGCTGTTTTGCATTCAATACATTATGTGGAATTCCCGCCCGCTTTAGATTTTTACTCAGCATTTCAGAAATTTCAACAGAGATCGTACCAACCAATACGGGCTGTCCCTTTTTAAAACAGGAAGCGATCTCTTCAACAATGGCATTGTGTTTGGCTTGGCGACTTTTAAATATCTGGTCGTCAGTGTCTATACGGACAATCGGTTTGTTTGTCGGGATAGTCACTACTTTCAAGCTATAAATTTCTTCAAATTCATTGGCTTCGGTCGCGGCCGTACCGGTCATACCCGCCAATTTATCATACATGCGAAAATAGTTCTGTAAGGTAATGGTTGCCAGTGTTTGATTTTCACCTTCGATGCGAACCTTTTCTTTGGCTTCAATAGCCTGGTGCAAACCATCTGAATAGCGACGACCCGGGAGAATACGTCCCGTAAACTCATCCACGATAAGAACCTTACCCTCTTTAACAACATATTCAACATCTTTTTCATAAAGAGCATATGCGCGTAAAAGCTGAGTGATATTATGGATCATCTCACTTTTTTGACCATGATTTTTCTGTACTTCGGCTTTTGCTTTTTGTTTTTCTTCGTCTGTAGTTTCTTTGTCTTCATCGATCTTTACAAATTCCTCACCAATATCGGGGATCACAAAATATTCAGGGTCTTCCGGATTCATGATCTTTCGACCTTCATCCGAGATCACAATCGTATGGCTTTTTTCATCAATGGCATAAAAAAGCATGTCGTCGATCTCATGCAGGCGTTTTTCCTGCATATAATAACTTTCAGTGCGGAATATTTTATCTTGTATATCTGCCTGCTGCATCAGCTTCAGAAAACGTGGATTTTTGGGTTCTCCGTGCTGAGCTTGCAAAAGCATGGTTCCAAGTTCAAGTTCATGTTCTTTATCGTCAGATATATGATTGATCTCATCAAGCAATCTATTAACTTTTTGTTTTTGTACCCGAACAAGTTTTTCAACTTGTGGGCGCAATTTTTTATAGCGTTCGTTTGAATTAGATTGAACCGGACCGGAAATGATCAGCGGTGTTCTTGCCTCATCAACCAAAACGGAGTCAACCTCATCAACGATAGCATAATAATGTCCGCGTTGGACCATATTCTCGTGGCGAATCGCCATATTGTCGCGTAAATAATCAAAACCAAATTCATTATTCGTACCGTAAACAATATCACAGGCATATTGTTCTTTTCGATGTGTGGGAGGCATGGTATTCAGGATCTTCCCAACGGTCAAACCAAGAAAATTATATATGGCGCCCATCCATTCGGCATCACGTTCGGCAAGATAATCATTCACGGTCACAACATGTACACCACGTTTGGTCAGCGCATTAAGAAAGATCGGCATCGTAGCAACAAGAGTTTTACCCTCACCTGTCTTCATTTCAGCGATATTGCCATTATGAAGTACGTCAGCACCCAGTAGCTGGACATCAAAGGGAATCATATTCCATTCAACATCATTGCCCAAAAGTTTGACCTTAGTTCCAACCAGTCGCTTACATGTTTGTTTAACAATAGCAAAGGCTTCAGCCTTTAGTTCATTAAGCGTATCTTGTTCTGCTTTAAAAATTGCCGTATCAACAGCTTCTG
>JAUVKP010000006.1 GCA_030596185.1 Fidelibacterota bacterium
ACAAAGTAGTTTTTGAAAAAAGAGGAGAAGTGTTATTTTCATAACACCTCTCCAAAAAAACCGTTGTAACAGTTTATTTTAGAATCTTCCATTCTCATCAAGCCAAGACCAATCCAATAGCCAATTAATATTTTCAAATGCCCCTTTAAAGGTAACCGTTTCAAAGAAATCATCTGAAATAACCGCATCAAGATTTTGGAATGCAGGTCCTCCGGCTGTTGGAAGAACCGTAACCAAACCATCGCCGTCTTCGCGACCAACAGCGCCAACACCGGGATTTACATTAAAAGCTGTCCAGCCGTAGTCATCTTTGAACTGAGCTTCTTTACAGTTGTAAACAATATTATTAGCTGAGAAATACAGATAGTTTGCATCTGTTCCGGGAGTGGTAACAACGATGTCAAGGGTCGGCTGATCAGTTACGCGAACACCGTATTCCTTGCCGTCAACAATGATCATGTTACGGAAGTCACCGCCGGTACCTTCGCGAAGACGAAGAACCTGATCGTTGTCGGCAACAACTGATGTGCCGCCTGAACCAATGATAGTAACATTTGAAAATTTAGGTTGTGAACGAGGAGTTTTGTCCATGCTTGAACCGTCGTTGTCCATTTCAAAACCGCGGTTTCCATCATCTTCACCGATCATAGCAAAGAGATACTGACCACGTCCCTGATAACCAAGATCGGTATCAAAAGCATCATCGCCAACAAACAATACAGAGCAGTATTTTAGGTCTACAGTACCACCGAACATTTCAAAACCGTCATCAAGGTTGAAAGCAACTTCACAGTGTTCAACTGTGGTTCCGTTACCAACACCGGCTAGTGTGATACCATTGATCTCATTGTCCTGGCCGATCGAACGGCCGCCATACCACACGCGAATGTATTCGAGTGTGCCGCTATTGTCGGTAGCATCCGTACCACCGTAAGGAACACCAACCAAACCTTCAACAAAAGCTTCGCCGCCGGTCTTGTTGATAGGAGCATTACCAAGGAGAATTAAACCGCCCCATGAACCGCGATCTTTCATATCTTCGGGAAGATATGAAGTGAAAGTAATCGGGTTTGTTGACGTACCTGCAGCCATAATGGTTGCATCGCGTTCGATGACTAAACAGGGAGCAAGACCGTCATTGTCAACGGGAAGGGCTTCAATGGTTGTACCTGCTTCGATAGTCAGTGTAACACCGGCTTTAACGAAGGTTTGGCCGGCCAGCAGAACTGAATCTACAGCATGGATGGTCGTGTTTTCAGTAATGTTGCCTTCAAGAACAACATTGTACTGATCTGCCCAAGGGTTTGGAGTTACCGTACCGCCGCCACCGATCTGACAGCTTGTTAATGTCAAGAGCATTGTCAACAATGCTATACCTGCTAAGTATGTCTTTTTCATTTTCTCTCCTTTAGCTTTGAGTTCTGTCTATTAAAATACATACTGTATATTGATGCTGTAGCCAAGACCGGGATTGTATTGCCGGGTGGCGTAAAAAGCTTCGTTTACGTCGTAAACGCCGAAACGAACCTTGGAATTCAACACATTGCTTGCCTTCACGGAGATCTTCATGTTGTTGATCTTCTTGCTGAGCGTGAAGTTCAGCGAATGGAAAGGCAATTCGTATTCGTTCGGAATGGAACCGCTACCCAATGCTGACAAGCGCTTGCTGAAAGCATTATAAGCAAGAGATACTCTCCAGCCCTTAATATCAGAGTAAGAGATCGTCGCGTTGGCCATGATGTCTGACTGACCCTGCAACGGACGATTCAAAGTTGTTGAGTTATTCTGGATCTGTACACCATTGAACAGGGTGATCATATCATTAGCCTGTACTTCGGAGGTACTGATTGTCGTATTGAAGATAAACATCATCTTGCCCTTCAGTGGGTCAATGACAGGAATGATATTCCTGAAATCAATCTCGACACCATAAGTATTTACATACAGGGCATTTTGATAGGTCAGGTAGGACTCATCAGCCGTTTCTATCTGTGACAGCTCGATAGGATTGACGAAGTTTTTGTAAAATCCTCCGACAGCGATCAACTCTCCGGCACCATGATGCCATTCGTAGCGAACATCATAATTGTAAATGTCGGTTGTCTTAAGATAAGGATAACCGACGATGGCCGAGCCACCGTAGAATTGCTGGAATTCAAAAGGTGCAATCTCGCGGAATTCTGCGCGGGCAACTGTTTTGCTGAAAGAGGCACGTAATTTCATATCATCTGTTATACCATATTGCAGATTTAGACTGGGCAAGATCTTATGTTCGGAAATGTTCGCTTCAACAGGTGTGTTTCCGTTGTCGATAAGCGGACTGTAATATTGTGCTCCGGTTACAGGATTGTACGGCTGTAAATTCATGAAGTAATATTCATATCTGAAACCACCGATAAAATGGAACTTATTCATAAAGTAGGAACGATTGAATCCCAGCGGAATATTAGCCATAAGGTAACCGGCCGTGATGAATTCCGTTGCTTGGTAGGCGTTTCGCGAAGCCACATCAGTTGATTCTAGAAGGATCAGACCTTCTTCATCTTCAGAGCTTACAAAGTTCTCATCCTTGAAAACTTCACCGAAATTATTGCCATCAACACGGATCAGACTGGCCGGCCATGCGCCATCGGAATATTCGTGATAGAAATTGCGTTTCCCGAAGTTGCGATCTTTATATTGAACGCGGCTACCAATCTTGAACTTATAGAGATCACCAAAGTTATCATCTATAGAGAACTTGTAGTTGGCATCCAAATTAGCATTGCGGTCGTATCCTTCTGTAAAATATCGCTGCCCTGCTTTTGCCGATGAGCGCGCGATCTCATAGTAATCGCCGGAGGAAATATATTTATAATTGTGGCTTTTAACATCAGGTTCGTTCAAAAACGAACTCCCCGCATTGGCGGCCCATTCAAGACGGCTATTCATGTAATTATCAAAAGCATGATCACCTGTCAGGGTAAAATTGAGGATACTTTTTTCAACAAAGTATTCTTTAATATAGATACCATCTTCATCCAAGTTCGGTGTACGGCCTTGGCCAAAGGTCAAGGAATTATCGGAACTATGTGTATAAAGCCCATATAACTTAAGCTTGTGTTTTCCAAGATACTTAAATCCGGTCGAACCGCTGAGGCTCATGTTTGTGGAATATCCGCTTTTTTTGTTCGTGATATCGGTACGGGCAAGAATATTATCGCCGGCGACTGCATATCGTTTGTAAAGTTCTTCCTTATAACTGAAGCTGTTGCCAAAATTCAGGTTGGTGTAAAAGCCATATTCAAAGTCATCCGAAACAATGTATCGGTTACCATAATTTACACCAAAAGACAATGGCTGACCAATGCGTACCGAACGAATAGAGAAATCCGTATTAAAGCTTTGTCCATACTGACCTAATTGAGCTTTCCACTGATCATAGCTGTAACCCGGCAGCGGAGACCATTCGCTGAGCATCTTATTGTCGGGAATATCATTTGGCACAGCTCTGATACCGTCATCAAAGCCCAGAAAATCTGTCGAGCTTTTTGTTCCGACCATGTATTCGGCACCCAGAAAAGAGCTTTTACCGCTTAACCCGAATTTTGCATTTAGAATACGCGTATCGGGATAAGCTTTTGTTTTAATGTTTACCGCACCACCGGCGAATACGCCTGGCAGATCAGGTGTATAAGTTTTATAAGCTGTAATGCTTTCAAGAATACCTGTCGTAAACAGATCAAGAGGAACTGCTTTTTTTTCCGGCTCAGGACTTGGAATTGGTACGCCATTCATCGCCGTGGACACATAGCGATCACTTAATCCGCGGATAGAAATATATTTACCATCCCGAACGGAAACACCGGTAATACGCTTAACGGCATCTGCCGCATTTCCGTCACCCGCACGCGACATTTGATCCGCAGAAACACCATCTTGAATTTTGTCGCTCTGTTTTTGTTCGGCTAGAATAAAAATATCCGAATTGGCCTTTAATGTTCCCTGAACCACCACTTTCGCAAGGTTCATGACCTCTGATGCCAAAGTAATATTGACCTTATTCTGTTCGTTAGCTACAACCGATACATTGCTTATTTCCTGTGTTTCATATCCAACATATGAAACCATTAAATTATAAACGCCTACTGGAACACCGGAAATATAATAGTTACCGTCAAGATCGCTTGCTGAACCATATACGGATCCTTTTATGATAACATTTGCGCTAATTAGAGCCTCGCCTGTTTTTTGATCGATGACACGCCCGCTGATCTTTCCCGTGTTTTCATTGGCGTACAAAAAAGCCGTTAAAACAATAACGGCAAATACAATAAACAACTTTTTGATCATCAACGACTTTCGCGACGACTTTCGTTTAAGATTTTCCACCACTGTTTTTACCTTTAGCAACATGTTGTTTTTCTCCTTAATTCAGATTTTCTTCACAGATATAAAAAAGCCGTTAACAAATAACGGCAAAACATATAAAACAAATAATTAACGTCAACGACGATAAAAGCATCACCTGACGGTTCTTTGACCACCATTTTCTCTTTCGTTTGCCCATTCTTACCGTATTTTTAGACATAGCATTACCTTGCACTGTTTTACACTTTTCTTGACTCAAACCATATTTAAACTAAAAGAATATAAACAAGAAATTTTAGAAAACAATAGCTTTTTTTTAAAAAATATTAATAATATTATTTCGTTATATTATATTGTTTATTATATACTTACACGTGCAATAATTTATTGCATAAAAACAAAAAGCCAGGCGTACCTGGCTTAAATACTATTTCAAATTCGCATTAAATTCCCAATTTATAACCAACTCCGCGTACGTTCTTGACAATGTTTGCATAAGGGCCAAGTTTTTCACGTAAATGTTTAATATGTACATCAACAGTATGATCAACAACGATCTTCTCATTTCCCCAAAGATTGTAAAGAATCTCTTCGCGTTTTAATACATTGCCGTTTTTTTCAGCTAACATTTTTAGTATGCGATATTCGGTCGGGGTAAGAGCCACAAGTTCACCATCAACATGAACTTCATATCGATCAATATCAATAACGATCTTATTGTCGATATTGATCTTGTTTTCAGGTTGAACATTTTTAGGGGCTTTCCTGCGCAAAACTGTCTTTACGCGAACGGCCAATTCTTTTGGTGAAAAAGGTTTCTTCACATAGTCATCAGCACCTAGTTCCAGTCCAAGAATGGTGTCTGATTCATCAATGCGGCCGGATAAAATAATAATAGACATATTGTCATATTTGCTATCACGGCGTAATACTTTACACATATCCATACCATCAATATCAGGAAGCATCAAATCTAAAATGGTTACATCTGGAGTTGTGTTTTTTATAAACTCTAGATATTCCGTACCATTTACAAAAGTTGCGACTTGGAATCCTGATTTTTTTAAATGGATACTTGTTAATTCTAGGATACTTTTTTCGTCATCAACGACGGCAATAAGTTCATTCATGATATTTCCCTACTTATGTTGAATCTATTTAATATATAGTAAAGAAATTACAATTGAAATATTTTTCTAGGACAATTTTGTAATAGAGAGAAGATCATCCAAAGAAAAGGGATCTAGGCTTTTATGTGTCTTAAGTGCACTTTCAACCTCATTACCAATCTCAGGAAAAGATATTTTTCCCAAAAGAAATCGTTCAACAGCTTTTTCATTAGCCATATTATAGACAGCAGGATAGGTTCCTCCCATTTTGAGGACTTCCCGGGCTAAACGCAATGAGGGAAAACGGTCTTTATCTGGTTCTTCAAAATGCAGAGTTCCAATTTTTGCAAGATCCAGACGTGGCCAATCACTTGAAATATGCCTCGGATAGCTTAATGCGTATTGGATCGGAACCTTCATATCGGGAACTCCCAATTGGGCTTTTACAGACCCGTCCCGTAACTGGATCATACTGTGAACAATAGATTCGGGATGAATAAGAATATCAATTTTTGATTCATCAAGATGGAAAAGGTGATAAGCTTCGATCAACTCAAGACCTTTATTGAACATAGTAGCCGAATCAATGGTGATCTTGTTGCCCATAGACCAGTTAGGATGCCTCAACGCTTCCTGAGGGGTGATAATGCCAAATGTAGAAAGATCTCGCCTCAGGAATGGGCCACCGGAACCTGTGAGGATAATGCGCTCCACATCTTCGCTTGATTCTCCTGCCAAACACTGCCAGATCGCAGAATGCTCACTGTCAACCGGAAATATCTTTGCATCGGTTTCAGAACAAATACGATTGATGAGTTCGCCGGCCATAACAAGGCTCTCTTTATTACTCAGGGCAATGTCTGTACCTTGTTGAGCTGCCAATATCGTACTTTGCATACCTGCGGCGCCAACAATAGCATTTAATAAAACATCAATATGTCGATCTCGTATAAGATTTAATATTTCATCTTCTCCGGTTAAACATTCAATATTTGTATTGGCAAGTCCTTCACAAAGTTGTTCGTATTTGGA
This sequence comes from Fidelibacterota bacterium, assembly GCA_030596185.1. GTDB lineage: Bacteria > Fidelibacterota > Fidelibacteria > Fidelibacterales > Fidelibacteraceae > M50B103. The sequence goes on from JAUVKP010000006.1 coordinate 6,492, forward strand.
TTTATCGGCAATACAAACCGCTTCAGGCAAAAATATTTTTGCTTGTTCTATCAGCAGTTCTACCTGTCGATTGGCAGTCAGATATATAATTTTAAACTGCTCCGGATGATTCCGAACAACCTCTAAGGTGTTCTTTCCAATAGATCCGGTTGAACCCAGTACGCCAATAGTTTTCATTTTATATTCCTGTTTTAAAATCTTCGATAAGCCGGTATGGAAATCTTTATATCGGATTCTAGTATTTGAATCCCACAGCTATAATCTATTGATTGAGAATTACAGATGGAAGCATTAATTGGGCTTCTTCATTTTCTAAATAAATAAAAAAACCGGCATGAATGTTGTTATTCACTCTGCCGGTCATCTTAATAACACATTATTTTTTACTTTTTAAGTTCTTCAAGAACCTTTTCTGTCAAATTGCATGCTTCATCAGCATAGACAATTGTTCCTTTTGATGCATCAAAAACAAAAGCATAACCGTTTTCTTCGCCAATGATTTTTAGTGTTTCATTGATCTTGTCAAGAACCGGGCCCAAATATTCTTCTTCTTTTTGATAGATCGAACCATCTTGACCGAAGTGTTCTAATTGATAGCTTTGTAGTTGCTGCTCTTTTTGTATAATCTCTTTTTGCTTATTGTTTTTCCAAGCATCAGAACTTACAAGTTTTCTTTTTTCGTAATCTTCGATAAGCTTCTGGTAATCCGCTTGCTTTTCTTTGTAAACATTCTGCAGTTCAACGGCTTCAGCTTCGAGTTTTTTCATTGCGTCAATTGCTTCCTGATATTCCAGCATGATCTGTTCGGAATAAATAAAACCAATTTTTATTGCATCCGCAGCAAAAGCAACCGACAGTATGATGGTTAGTAAAATCAGTATTTTTTTCCAGTTTCTCACAATATCTTCTCCTTATTAATTAAAAGGGCATCCCAAATACAAAATGGGTTTCCCAGCCCGGGGATTTATAAACTTGTTTTCCTGAACTGTTATAATATGAAAGCTCATCAAAACCATAACCAAAATCAACACCCAGCATACCCATCATTGGCATATAAACTCGCGCACCAACACCGGCAGAACGAGCCATTTCAGGGATTTTGATATCTCTCAGGTCATCCCAAATTCGTCCTGCTTCGGCAAAGGCCAATAGGTATAAGGTGGGATTAGGAGAGAGAAGTACTCTCAGTTCACATGAATATTTCAAAAGCGATTTTCCACTTTCGTAGGATGAGTTAGGTGGTGCAATACTGCCATCCTCATAACCGCGCAGGGGAGTAATATAACTCATTGCATTTGCACCGCCAAGATGAAAAAGTCTATCATAGGGAATTACACCGTAATCACCGTAGGGTAAGACAACACCCATATCGAAATTTTGATAAAAAACAACCTTTTCTATGATAGGTGTATATGTTTCAAAAGTAATCCTATTCTTAACAAATTCCTCTTGTCCACCAAAAATACCTCCGGACAATTGAGCGTTCCAGACAAGTTTTGAGCCTTTAGTTGGAAATTCAGGTTTGTCGCGGCTGTCACGAGTAATAACCTGAGTAAAACTATTACCCCAAAGTTCTTCAATACCCGATGGATTATATTGCAGGAAGTAGTTGTCATCACGAACATTATAATAATGCTTATAGGCAAAGGTCAACGCCCAGCTACCACTAAAATAACTGTCCGGCCAACGGAAACGACGACCAAAATGAGAAGTAACACCAATAGTTTCACGGTCATAAGGTTCATAATAATAAGTATTATCAGTCATTTCACGTTTGGAATAATACAAATTGACGCCTACGGTATTGGGGCGTCTCATAAGCCAAGGTTCGGTAAAGCCCAAACTGACATAATCCGTACCGGCACTTTTTTGATATGATATAGAAAGTCGTTGTCCCCGACCACCGAGATTGTTGATATCAATCCCAACACTACCTGTAAGGCCATCGTATTCACTGTAACCAATGGAAGCATTAGCCCGATCGGAAGATTTTTCTTCAACAGTAATTTCAACATCAATTGTTTCATCATCTACAGGAACAATATCCGGAACAACATCAGAAAAATAGTTTAACATGAAAATTTCACGCTGTGATCGCATAAGTTTCTCGCGATTGAACACATCACCCGGCATAAGTTTGACTTCACGACGAATTACATATTCGCGAGTTCGAGAGTTACCGACAAAATTTACACGACGAACAGAGACTTTATGATTTTCGACTACTTTAATAACAATGTCTAAAGAATCTTCTCCGAAAGGTGTGATTTCCGGTGTTACCTGAGTATAAAGATAACCTGTATCCATATATAGAGAGCGGATCTTTGCATCAACAGCCATCTCGAAATATTTTTCTTTAAATGCTTCGCCTTTTTTTATACCGGCCAGCTCCAGATTCATCAGGAAATAACTCTCAGGATAAACTTCCGGACCTTCTATACTAACATTCCGATATACATATTTTGGACCTTCATCAATTTTAACATGAAGGGTCATTTTTTTACCAAGAGAGTCCAGTTCAATTTCTTCTCCAAGAACCCGTGCATCGCGATAACCTTGATCACGATAGAACTGTAAGAGATTATTTTTATCATCCAAGAACTTCTCTGGATCATATTTTGCCGACCGGAAAAAAGTATACCAATCGCGTTGCTTTGTATCTTTCATTTGCCAACGCAGGCGCCATGATTTAAAAAGTTCTTGATTAGTATCAAATTTGATCTCATCAATAAAAACACGTTCGTTTTCTTCAATCAAAAATGTAATATCAACACGACCTTCTTTTACTTCAGAAGGTTCGGCTGTTACGTCAATAAATACATTATAAAAACCGGCTTCTTTATATTTCTCTTCTATGGCGATCTTTGCTTTATTAATGAGATGCGGTGTAAAAACCTGGCCGCGAATGAGATTGATCTCGTCCTGTAATTTATCGTCTTTATATTTGTGATTACCCTCAAACAAAACATCATTTATACGCGGATATTCAGCCACTTGAATAACAACATGAATCCCTGCGTCTGTTTCTTCAGTCGCCATGACATTAATATCACTGAATAGACGTAAATTATATAGTTTCTTGATGCCGTTTTGAATATCAGTTGACGTAACTTCAGTGCCTTCTATTAAACCCATAGAAAGTTTAATAATGCGCTCTGAAGCAGTATCATTCCCCATGACCGAGACGGAAGCAATGGGAATGGTTTGTTGCTGAGCAAAAAGAAAAGTGGAAAGTCCGAGGACCAAGAATATCAGAATTGATCGTGTGATTTTTTTCATACTTTAGGTACTTACCTGTTCGCTAGTTTTTCCAAAACGCCGTTCCCGTTGAGTGTAAGATAACAATGCCTTATAGTATTCCTGACGGTGGAAATCGGGCCATAGCTCTTCGGCAAAGTAGAATTCTGCGTATGCAGATTGCCAAAGAAGATAATTGCTTATCCGATATTCACCACTGGTCCGGATCATCAGATCGGGGTCAGGGATATCCGCAGTATCAAGACGGGATTCAAATAGCGTTTCATTTATGTCATTGGGTTCGAGTTCGCCGCTTTTCACATCTTCCGCAAGAGTATGAACAGCTCGCAAGATCTCATCGCGACTTCCATAGCTAAGAGCAACGATCAGAGTCATACGTTTATTGTCTTTCGTTAACTCAATTCCCTGTTCCAGAACGGCCCATGCTTTTTTAGGAAGATCGTTCTTGTCTCCTATGACTTTCAATTGAACATTGTTCCGATGTAATTCTTTAATTTCACGTTGTGTTGTTTTAAGTAAAAGGGTCATAATGGCTGAAACTTCATCTTTGGGGCGATTCCAATTTTGTTTTGAAAATACATAGATCGTCAGATATTTGACACCCGCTTCAGCTGAAGCGGTAACAATTTCCTTAATTGTCTTTACACCTTCATTATGCCCCATCATTCGGGGAAGCCCGCGTTTTTTTGCCCAACGTCCATTGCCATCCAAAATGATCGCTACATGTTGCGGTACATTTGGATTATTTTTAATTTCTTCGGCACGTATTTCCATAATTCCCCCATTATCATAAGTACAGCTTGTAAAAATAGCTTTTCAAGTGGGAAAAGTCAAGGGGTAACTCGTAACTCGTGACTGAAAACCGGGGTATGAGTTACCTGTCCGACATAGCCCGAAGGCGTAGACGGATGGGTTATGAGTAGAAGAAGTCAAGGATTGAGAGTTTAGAATTTAATAAGTCTGTCATCTCGACCGGAGTCACCACAAGTGGCGAAGTGGAGAGATCTATTCATGAGAAGGAAATCTATAAGGAGGGAGTAGAGACGCGATGCATCGCGTCTCTACCATGTGCCAATAGTTGATTATATCGTCAAATAAAGGTATTCACCGATCACGGATTATCGATCACCGGTCACAGCTCACGGGTTACGTCTTTATACTTTAATCTTTTGCCTTTAATCTTTTATCTTCTAAATTACTTCCATGAACAAAAGACCCGAAATTCTTGCTCCTGCAGGAGATATGCAAAAACTCAAAACGGCTTTTGCTTTTGGTGCTGATGCCGTATATGCAGGAATTCCAAAATTTTCTTTAAGAACGCGTGAAGCCGGTTTTTCTCACGAAAATCTTCAATCAGCTATTGACCTTACTCACACCATGGGTAAAAAACTCTACCTTACTTTAAATATTTATCCCCATAATTTAAAAGTCGATTCATTCCTAAAGGAACTTGATATCATTGCACCTATGGGTGCCGATGCATTTATCATGGCTGACCCCGGCATGATCGCGATGGTTCGCAAAACTTATCCTGATATTCCCATTCATTTATCGACGCAATCCAATACCGTAAATTGGATGTCGGTCGCTTTTTGGCGGGACCTCGGTGTTAAACGTGCTATCCTTAGTCGCGAACTTCGCCTGGATGAGATCAGCGAAATGCATAAAAAAGTCCCCGATATTGAGTTGGAGACTTTCGTTCACGGTGCCATTTGTATTTCATATTCGGGACGTTGTTTAATATCAAATTATCTCCATGGCCGGGATGCAAACCAAGGAACCTGCACTAACAGTTGTCGCTGGGAATATAAATTGGGCTATGAAAAAGGATCCTTGTTAGACATTGAAAAAACACAGACACCCTATGAATATGACACCCCTCCCCCTGAAGGATTCTATGTAAAAGAAAGTCATCGCCCGGATGATCGTTTCCCCATCGGTGAAGATGAACACGGCACTTATTTGATGAATTCCAAAGATCTTTGCGCAATTGAGCTGATCCCTGATATTCTAAAGACAGGTGTATGCAGCCTAAAGATCGAGGGACGAACAAAATCAGCCTATTATGCAGCCATGACATCCCGATCATATAAACGTGCTTTGAACGACCATCTTGCCGGCAAAGCATATGATCCGGAAAATCTGCGGGACCTGATGCGCCTTAGTAACCGAACCTATACAACCGGTTTTTATACGCGCAACCCAAGACAATATGGGGAAAATATTGGAGATGGTTATTCAGGTGGAACCGGTGAAGCTGTTTGTGGTGTGATCCGTGATTTTAATCCTCAAACGAATATCGCAGAAATTGAAGTAAAGAATCGCTTCCTCCCGGAAGAAAAACTTACTTTGATCACACCTGGTGAAGATACTGTTTTCAAGTTAGATGCAATCATGGATAAGCGCGGCACCAAACTTGAAGCCGCCCACGGCGGCGCACGAAATGT
>JAUVKP010000002.1 GCA_030596185.1 Fidelibacterota bacterium
TATGTTAAAACAAGTGAAAGAGACTTATAATGAAAATTGAGGTAGCTCAACATTGTGGTTTTTGTACCGGCGTTAAAAATGCCGTTCAGCTTGCCCAAAATTCACTTAAAAAACAAGAAAACGTAGCTGTCTTGGGCGATCTTGTCCATAATAAAGTTGTCATGGATGAGTTGAAAGACAATGGACTTGTTTTTGTGGATTCTCTGGATAACGTTGGAGATATGCCTTTGCTTTTACGGGCCCACGGAACAGATGTAAACCTAATACATACCGCAAAAGAAATGGGCTTAAATATTATTGATGCAACGTGTCCGCTTGTACGCGAGATACATAAACATGCTCGCGAACTGGAAGAAGAGGGTCGACAAGTAATTATTATTGGTGATCGTGATCATGATGAGGTTATTGGTATCGTTTCTCGCCTGCAAGATTCTTGTATTATTGAATCGCCCGATGATATAGATTCGTGCAAACTTAAGCAGCGCACCGGCGTAGTTATTCAAAGCACACAGCGAATCGAGAATGTGCAAAATATTTTACCGCTATTATTGACAAGATCACGCGATTGCCGTATCATTAATACGATATGCGAGCCTACGCGTAGAAACCAAACCGAGATACTTTCACTAGCCCAAAATAATGATTGTGTGTTGGTAATCGGCGACTCGGCTTCTGCAAATTCAAAACGTCTTTACGAAGTTGCGCGCTCGTTAAATGAAAATGCTTTCATGGTTGCCGGTCAAGAAGAAATTAATGTTGCCTGGCTTAAGGGCTGTACTTCAATCGGCATTACGGCCGGTGCCAGTACGCCCAGAAAGTTGATAGAAGAAATAGTCACTTATATAAAAACTTTAAATGGAGATACAATAAAATGAAAAAAGGTACTTTTGAGGTAAAAGTCGGCCTTGCTGAAATGCTAAAGGGCGGCGTCATTATGGATGTAACGAATGTAGAACAAGCTAAGATCGCTGAAGATGCCGGTGCATCATCGGTTATGGCGCTTGAACGTATCCCGGCTGACATTCGTGCTCACGGTGGTATTTCGCGCATGAGCAATCCCGAAATGATCCTCAAGATCAAAGAGGCTGTCTCTATTCCAGTGATGGCAAAATGCCGTATTGGTCATTTCGCTGAAGCCCAAATACTTCAAGAGATAGGCGTAGATTTTATCGATGAATCTGAAGTTTTGACACCAGCTGATGAAGAAAACCATATTTGGAAACAAGATTTTAATGTTCCTTTCGTCTGTGGGTGCCGTAACCTTGGTGAAGCACTTCGTCGTATTGGCGAAGGTGCCGCAATGATCCGTACAAAGGGTGAACCCGGTACCGGTGATATTGTTGAAGCCGTTCGCCATATGCGTGGAGTAACCGCCGAGATCCGTCGTTTAAGCACTTTGGATAAAAGTGAACTTATGGCAACAGCCAAAATTCTAGGTGCTCCTTTTGCTATTGTAGAATGGGTGGCCCAAAATGGTAAATTACCAGTTCCTAATTTTGCCGCCGGTGGTATTGCTACACCAGCTGATGCATCCTTAATGATGCAGCTTGGCGCCGAAGCCGTATTTGTCGGTTCCGGTATTTTTAAATCGGATGACCCAAAACCTCGCGCTGAAGCTATGGTAAAAGCAATTACGCATTATCAAGATTTTGCTGTTTTGGCCGAAGTCTCAAGGGGATTGAAAGACGCAATGGTGGGTATTTCTGCATCTACATTAGAAGAAAATGAAAAAATGGCTAAACGCGGTTGGTAAAAACCGGGGTGGAAATGTCTGAACTGAATATTGGTGTCCTTGGAATACAGGGCGCATATGAAAAACATGCGCTTTCTATTGCTCTTGCTGGTGCAAATGCCGAGATCATTAAATACCGGGAACAACTTGATCAAATTGATGGTTTGATCTTACCGGGTGGTGAATCAACGACCATGTCAAAAATGATGGGGTTCCGTATTGATTATAAAGATATATTGGCTTTTGCTGAGAAGAAACCTGTTTTTGGAACTTGTGCGGGATTGATCCTGCTGGGAAAAGGAATTGACGATCCCCGCATTCATCAATTTGAATTAATGGATGTGAGTGTGGCTAGAAATGCTTATGGCTCGCAAAAAGATTCCTTTATTGACAACCTTACGCTGGTATTCGATAAGGAGAATCCTTTCCATGCCGTATTCATTAGGGCGCCGCAAATTGAAAATATTGGTGATGACATATGCGTTCTTGCGACATGTAATAACACGCCGGTTTTGATTGAATCAAATCTTTACCTTGGAGCAAGTTTTCATCCTGAGTTAACACCTGATCTACGTATACATAAGTATTTTATTCAAAAGATAATGGAGGTAAAAAATGGAAAAACACCTAAATCGGCATAATATTTTTCGTATTGTTCTTGCTTTGGTATTTGTTGCTTTTGGTCTTGTTACGCTTGGCAACAATTTGGGATGGTGGAATATTGATGATCTTTTTCTTGAATGGTGGCCCATGATCCTTGTTTTAATTGGCTTGGTCACGATTTTTGCTCCGGGTGGCTCTTGGGGTGGTGGAATTTTCCTTGTTTTTCTTGGGGTGATCTTTCTCCTGCACTCTCACGGTATTTATGATATTTCCAAACTCATTTGGCCGGCAATGCTTGTAATGGTTGGAATAATGGTTTGGCCAAGAAAACGATCGGCCACAAAAACCCAAACCTCTAATGAAAAATATTCTTCAGAATCCCATCATGCAACAAATGCCGACCATGTCTTTAATATCAATACGCTTTTTAACTCCCGGCATGAAGTTATTCGTGATGAAACGCTTGCAGGTGGCCACGGAACTGCTGTATTGGGAAATCTAGATATTGATCTTCGGCTTGCAAACCCAAAAGATAATATTTACATCGAAGTAAGCGCTATATTTGGAAATGTTAGTTTGATGGTGCCACCCAATTGGAAGATCGTCAAACATGGTGGTTCTGTCTTTGGGAAAGTAAACGATCGACGAACAAATGTTCCGGAAAGTAATTTTTCTAAAACAGTAACAATTGAAATGAATGCCATTTTCGGCCGCGTGGATTTAATTAGCTAATAAATCAATAAAATCGTAAGGCTTAATTTTGAAGATCTTCCGTAATGTATTGTTGTTCCTTTTTATGGGCGCAAATGCTTTCGCCACTACTTGGTGTGTTCCAGATAGTTTAAGCACTATCCAAGCAGCAATTGATACAGCACAATCCGGAGATACTGTCCTTGTCTCCAATCCATACCAAAATAAGGGTGCGGTCGAAATCATTGGCAAAAAAATTGCCTTGCTTTCCAAGAGCTATATTAGTAATCCTGCTACATATAATATTGCGACAGGCGCGGCACTTTATGATACAACAAACTCCCTCCCGCTTTTAAAGATAAGTAATGCGGATAGCTGCATGGTAAAAGGTTTTCTTCTGGATCAAAGTGATATGGGGAATGGCGGGGGTGTATTGATTGAAAATTCACAGCATGTGGTTTTTCATGGAATATATTTTAAGGGCAATTGCCTCGTGTTAAATAATGCTACCGTTTTAGACACAAATACTATCTATTATAATTTTTCATCTGGCGATTCAGCTACAATATCTTTGGTAAATTCAACGCTTCATTGCGCCAACTCTGTTTGGAAGAACAATGAATCTATATCACTGTTGAATATGGATCAATCTTCAGATCTCACGGCTCAGAATCTTGCAGTTTATGGCAATACCTGTTCTTCTTCTGCCTACGACATAAATGCTTCAACTGTGGAATTTAATTTTATTACTTCTTACGGCAATACCTTTGTTTCACCAGCATGGGCTTTAAATTCCGCATATGTCTTTATTTCAAATTCCATTCTTGAGTTTGCTCCTCCGGTTGATATAGCCCAAATTGATATTTGTTATTCTGCTGTACCGGATGATTATCCCGGAACAGGTAATCTTTCACTGGATCCTTATATTGATACTACGACCACTTATCCCGCCTTGTCGAAAAGTTCTCCCTGTATTTCTGCAGCTGATCCGGATACAAGCGGAATTCCGCGTTTAGATATCTTGGGGCAGATAAGGCCGAATCCCGAGTGGGCACCACCCGACATGGGAGCTTATGAATCATCCCGCCATGTGCTCCTGAATGAAGCACATCACTATTGGATTAGCATGGCAGGGGATGACACATGGGGAAATGGCAACTTAGACAATCCATTTGCCACGCTTCAGGCAGCTATTGACTATTCAAGTAGTTCAGACACTCTGATATTTCAACCGGGAAATTATCGCGCCTGTGCTGAAATTAATAATAAATCGCTGACCCTTTCTTCTCCTTATTTATTTAACGGAGATAGTTCTTATGTTGATTCTGTAATTTTATATCCGGATAGCGGGATAATTGCTCCTGTGATTATTGCAAGAGACGTTGATTCTCTGGAAATTTCAGGACTTAGTTTTAAAGAAGGTCGTGGAAGATATTTCTACAACAATTATACACTTGGGGGTGCCCTTTATTGCGAAAACTCCGGATGCGATCTTGAAAATGTAGTCTTCGAAGACAACCAGGCTGATTATAGTGGTGGCGCCCTATATGCTTCTGGCTCAACCCTGAATCTAGATCATGTTGATTTTAACAATAATCGTGCTTATTTGGGTGGCGCATTATCTTTATCATCTTCAACGGCAACGTTGGCGCATATTAATATTAATAATAATATCGCCTCTTCGGGGGGTGGAATTTATACAGAAAACAGTACCAGGCTGATCGGTTTTTATACACAAATATCAAACAACATTGCAAATTCGGATTCGCTAATTTTAAATCTACTTAAGCCCTCGTCTGTCTCACAATATGGCGGTGGATTATATGCCGTTAATTCTGATATTCGTTTACATAATACGCTTATTGATCATAATTTTGCCAAAAATAAGGGTGGGGGAATTGCACTGCGTTCTTCTAAAATATTCTTTGTCCAATCTACTTTAGCTGACAATAATTCTAGTACCGATTCTTCAGCGATCTTTTTTATTAATGAAACGAGCGAGCCTTCGCTTATTTTAAATTCAATCCTTTGGAACTCCGGGGAATTTGAGCTTGAATTGGAAAATACAGATATCGAGATCACCAATTCTGTTTTAGGGGGTAACCTTATAGAGATATTGCTTAGCGGTAATGAGAATGATATTCAGCTCTTAAATGTTATTGATTCCGATCCCTTGCTGGATATGAATTATTCCCTTTCTTTTGGCTCTCAGGCAATTGATCAGGGGGTGATGAGCTACGAACTTGGTGACAATTATTTGATCAATTATACTCCTTCGCAATATAGTGGAACCGCGCCCGATCTGGGTCATAACGGTGCTTCTCCTGAAATTTATTTTGATTTAGAGCTTATTGAAACTTCAATATTTGATTGTCCTGAATCTTATTCTTTACTTCGCGCTTTTCCAAATCCTTTCAATCCGAGCACAACCCTTGAGTTTACCTTAGAACAATTCGGGGATACTGAAATTTTCATTTATAGTATTCGTGGACAGCTGATGCAAACACTTCTTCAACGCGAACTTCATCCGGGTACTTATAGCTTCACGTATAATGCTGCACATCTTTCTACCGGTATGTATATTTGTCAATTAAAACAAGGCGGTCTTCCGCTTTCTACGCAAAAATTACTATTGGTGAAATAATGTCTATCATAGATCATTATGATACAATAGCGGCGATCTCTACACCCCCGGGTGTGGGTGGTATTGCAGTTATCCGATTATCGGGTAAAGAAGCATATAGTATTGCCCTAAGAGGGATCATTCTAAATCGTCTAGATGTTCGCTATGCTCATTTTACAAAAGTTTTGGATGCTGAAACTCAGGAGATCATTGATGATGTTGTGGTAACTTATTTTAAGTCACCCGCATCTTACACGGGTGATGATACTATTGAAATCTCTTGTCATGGCGGCTATGCTGCGGCTCCGGCTATCCTTGAGCTATATTATAAACTCGGTGCTCGTCCGGCACTTCCCGGTGAGTTTACGAGACGAGCCTTCATGAATGGAAAAATGGACCTTATTCAAGCCGAGGCGGTTGCCGATCTTATTCATGCCGTTTCCGAAAGTGGTAAAAAACTTGCAACAAGAACGCTATCTGGTAAATTATCTCAGAAGGTAAAAAAACTACGTACCGAACTAACAGATATTGCTTCAATTTTAGAGCTAGAGCTGGATTTTTCAGAACAAGAGATCACTACTTTTGATAAGAAAGAACTTCTTATTAAAATTAATGAAGCAAGAAATAACATATTCACGCTTTCTGAATCATATTCGGGGGGGAAGATTCTCCGCGAAGGTGCTCTTGTGCCAATTGTTGGTCGACCCAATGCGGGTAAGTCATCTCTTTTAAATGCCCTGCTTGAAGAAGAACGTGCAATTATTTCTCATATTCCCGGGACAACCCGTGATACTATCGAAGAATCCTTTGTACATAATGGTGTTGTGTTTAGGCTAGTTGATACGGCTGGTTTAAGAGACACAGATGACGCTATCGAAAAAATAGGCACGGAAAAAGCAAAACAAACTCTCACTGATGCTGATCTTGTCCTGCTTGTTGTAGATCTCGAGAATATCTCTGATCTTACTTTTGAAAAAGACTTTTTAAAGACTTACTCTCATTTGCCTATTATTGTTGTTTATAATAAAGTAGATCTTTTCCCCAACATCCCATTTATAGATACCGATCATCACTTAAGTGTTTCTGCTCTAAATCACACCGGTCTTGATATTCTTACAGATCTTATGGTTAATCTTTTGAAAAAGCATTATGGGGTTGGTGGGGATACGATTGCCATCACTAAACAACGCCATAAAAACGCTTTAAATAATGCGGGTAACGCTTTGTTGCGGACAAAAGAAGCTCTTGCAAGTGGCCTGTCAAATGAATTTCTTGCTCTTGATATACGTGAGGCAATTTCCGCACTTGATGAGATTACGGGACATACAACATCCGAAGATGTGTTGAACAATATTTTCGATCATTTCTGTGTTGGAAAATAGATCTAAGGCAGGGACAAGTTTGGGATTTGCTTGTAATTTAAAATGTTAATCACCAGCAGCTTTCCGGCCCTTAATCTTTTTACTTTAATCTTTTGTCTTTTCTCTGCAAATCGTACATTTCATCAATGAAAAAAAGCTATGACATCATTGTCGTTGGTGGCGGACATGCAGGTGTAGAGGCAGCGCTTGCTTCTGCGCGCTTAGGTAAATCTACGGCACTTATAACAATAGAAAAATCTGCTATCGCACGCATGAGTTGTAATCCGTCCATTGGGGGATTGGCTAAGGGTCACTTAGTTTGTGAGCTAGATGTACTCGGCGGCGAAATGGGGAAAGCGATTGATGCTACCGGTATTCAATTTAAACTATTAAATCGTTCAAAAGGCCGTGCTGTTTGGTCGCCCCGAGCTCAAGCCGACAAGATAAAATATGAGCGCTACATGCAGGATGTTCTTGAGAACCAGGCCAATCTTGATATAATTGAATCTGATGCTCGTGCTCTTGAAATACAAGAAAATGAATTCCGCGGCGTATACCTGTATAACAATACCCTGATAAAAGCAAAAGCCTGTATTTTAACAAATGGGACTTTTTTAAAAGGGAAGATACACATAGGTAATGTGCAAATACCAGCCGGACGCTACGGTGAATTACCCTCTATTGGTATATCGGACCAATTGAAAGAATTGGGCTTTTCGGTTGGGCGCCTAAAAACAGGCACCCCATCAAGAATAAGCAAACGATCAATAGATTTCACCAATCTTCAAATCCAGGAAGGCGATAAAGATCCGAGGGCGTTTTCACATTCTACTCGTAATTTTGATCCACCCAATATTCCCTGTTGGTTGGCCTATACTTGCGAGCACACCCATGAAATACTCAGATCTGCTCTTGATCGATCTCCCTTGTATACTGGTAAAATAGATGGGGTCGGTCCACGCTACTGTCCAAGCATTGAGGATAAAATCGTTAGATTTTCTGATAAAACACAACATCAGCTCTTTCTCGAACCAGAATGGGATGGTTCATCCCAATGGTATGTAAATGGATTTTCTTCTTCTTTGCCTATTGATATTCAAATTAAAGCCCTGCGTTCTGTTCCCGGCCTTGAAAACGCAGAATTTATAAAGATAGGCTATGCGATTGAGTACGATTATTTCCCATCTTATCAAATTCGACGTTCATTGGAAACAAAAAGAATTTCCGGATTATATTTTGCCGGGCAAATAAATGGTACAAGTGGTTACGAAGAAGCTGCCACCCAGGGATTTGTTGCTGCCGTTAATGCCGCCAGAAAACTTGATGGTGCTAATGATTTTATTCTTGAAAGACATGAAGCATATATCGGTGTTCTTATAGATGATCTTTGTTCAAAAGAGACCTCAGAGCCCTACCGCATGTTCACAAGCCTGGCAGAATATCGCCTACTTTTGCGATGGGATAATGCCCATCTTAGACTTCTTGACGCCACAAAAAAAATTGGCATTCAAAAAAGTGATATGATCGATCTTTTCGAGCGCGTTAAAAGAGAAACATATATTCTGAATACTAAATTTTCAAAAACACGGGTTACGACCGATAATCCATTTAATATTCCCCTGGGATCAACCTCTTCGATCTCACTTCTGATTCGCCAACAGAAGATAACTGAAAATAACGTTATGGCTTTGCAAAAACATTATTTCCCTGATTACCTTTTGGATTCAGTAGATCAAGCTTATGTTCAAACACGTTACGAAGGTTATATTGATAGGCAGTTCAAGCAAGTTAAAAAAATGAATCAGCTTGAGGCGAAAGGCATTCCACACAATTTTAACTACTCTAAGATTACATCACTTTCAAATGAGGGGAGAGAAAAATTCCTAAAATTTAAACCGGACACTATTGGCCAGGCTAGCCGTATCCGTGGAATTTCTCCTGCCGATATTCAAGTATTGCTTATTTTTCTCTCCAAATGACCCCAATATTGACATTCATAAAGGCCTTCTATTCAACGATTTCCCAAAACACCATATAAAAGTATGTGTTTTTTGCTTTCTATCATTAAAAGTTCTTAAATTATTAAATGTTTAAATACAATAAGATTTTCTTGTATTTCCACAATCAATCTCTTACATTGTTCACCGTGAAGGATTTGTTGTGTAGATTTAGATTAATTCTCCCTCTATACAAGACCTAGCCAGTATTTGGCAAAACACTATCGTTTAGTTTCGCGCGTAGGCGATTCGATGGTGCAAATGAATGCTATGCGCAAAGATAAGGAATGGATATGAATATCTATGTAGGAAATCTGCCTTACGGCACCACTGATGAAGATCTTCAAAGCGCTTTCGGCGCATTTGGTGCAGTAACCAGTGTTAACATCATCAAAGACCGCGTAACAGGAAACTCAAAAGGTTTCGGATTTGTTGAAATGGACAATGATGATGAAGGACAAAAAGCCATTGACGAACTTAACGGCGCAGAAATGCAAGGACGTAACCTCAAAGTTAACCTTGCTCGTCCCCGGACAGAACGCCCACGTCAAGAACGTAAGTCCTGGTAACATTAAATTAAATATAATGTTCAAAGCTTCCGCATTCGCGGAAGCTTTTTTTTTCACTATTAAAACACACAAATATCAACCTAATAGATAATAATATTCCTGCTTAAGTTTTTTTATTAATATAAATTATAGCTTCCCCGGTCTTACCATTCATCTTTACGTTTATTGGTTTTGTACTATGGATGTGTTTGAAATATTTCCATTTTCCCGTTTTTTTCATTGAGCGCAACAAATCCCAGTTGATAAAATCTTCATCTTCGCTTTGGTATGCGACAGAAAAATAGCCAATGTTCATTGCTACTACATTGTGAAAGAAATGTGTACCCTGCGAAGGTGGAATATCAAAACCCTTGATACCTGATTCAACGATAACCTTTGATTGACTTATTTGTCCAAACTGGATGGGTATACCCAAAAACCTGTCTTGGCTTCCCCATCTGCCCGGACCTATCAATATATAGTTTGTATCTTTTTCTTTCATTTTTTTATTAATTACATCAAGCTCTAGTTGAATATCAAGTGTTTCAATAGTATTGAACATTTCGGGTGGACACCAAATTATGTCATGAAGCTCGGTTATTTCCCCATTACCCATTCCTTGTTCTGTATAAAGAATAATATCATTTTTTTTATAATCACTGAGCTTTACTGTTGTATTGCTGCTTGAAACTGCCAGTGGTCGTATCTGTAAGAGATAGAATGTCGGGTGTTTGCTCGATTCATTTCTACGATCCAAATCTACCGCAAATTCAATTTCAACCGGCATACCAAGCGCCGCTTCTCCTATTTCCAATAAGCGATTAATAATATTACTAAGCGGATACTGTCCATACTTTAAAATATTATCAAAGGTTATAATTCTTGGTCCTTTTCTATTTAAACCCGGCCACAATCGATTATTTTGATAATCAAAAACCGAGGCAAGATGCTTTAGTCGACCATGTTCTTCTGCTTTTGCTAATGGTAATTTAACCAGTGTAGAAGATTCTAGGCCATATAAGCCCATTTGATTACTTCGAAGATCAAGTGCATATAATTCTCGCTGGGCAGCGGATAACATATCTTCCATTGACAACAACCATACCTTTGGGTGTTTAGGGCAAAAGCGAAAGACATTGCCTCCCTCAATAACCATTTTCCCCAGACCAACTGCAAGTGAAGCCATTCCGTCGCTATGTAATTGATTATCTATCGGATAAAAATTATAGGATTGCGCAATACCGCTTATGTGTGGGTAATAATAATCTTCGTTTTTTGTTCCAACCACCTCTTGAATGATTACTGCCATTTTTTCCTCATCAAGCTGATGTCCTATATGTTCAATATATTGTTGCGTGCCAACACTATAAGAAGAAGCATAGATCAATTTTATGGCATCCATGAGCTGTTTTAATCTCATATTCGGATCGGGATCATTATTTGCAAGCATATATGTTCTATAAATTCCGGCAAAAGGCTGAGAATAGCTATCTTCCAGTAAAGATGAAGATCTTACTGCAAGGGGATAATTAACCCGCTCTAAGAGACGTATCAGTTTATTTTCAAGGCTATCGGACAAACGTCCAGCTAAAAATATATTATCAATTTCTTCATCAACCATATTTTCTTGGATCTTTGAATCTATACGATTTTGCTCAATAAATATATCATATTCACTAATTCCGATAGCAGCTGTGTTTGGTAAACCAATATGAACATCTTCAAATATTTGATCGTCCTCCATGCGCATTAAGAGGGTGTTTAAAAACGCCAAACCACGGCCCTTGCCCCCCAAGGAGCCTTCGGACAATAAAACAATCTCATTTTCTTCGAGTCTGGAATATTGATGAAAGTGTATGATTTCACCTTTATTCCTTTTCTTCTGAACTTCAAGGACTTTCTTTGCCAAATATTTTCTCATGGCCTCAGTGTTCTCAAAATCCTTCATTTTCATTCTGCGAATATTTTTTGCAAGTTCAACCTCACCTCGGGCCATCAACCACGCTGAAAAGTGATTTTTATCGGCATGATAAATAACACTTTCTTCCGGTATGTGTTGAAGTTTTTCCTCAAATTCTGCTAAATATCCTGCTTTATCTATAATATTTCCCTTTTTATCCCGGAAAATAAAGTCTCCAAAGCCTAGGTTTTCCATAATAAAGTTGCGAAGGCGATGCAACATGTGCTTGCTGTGCTTGTGAAGGAAAGCTGTGTTTGCCCTTTCTGCTTTTTCGGCGTTTTCAATTTCCGACGACAAAATCAACGTTGCAAGATCACTTCCACGCTTTTGTAAAGTCTGTAATAAATGAAGTCCCGCTTCCTCGTCATCTTTGCCATTTTTTGGAAATCTCATATCTGAAAATATTGCAACAAGATTGTTTTTATATGTCTCATAGATGTTAATGGCTTCTTCATAATTTTTTGCCAACAGCACCTTCGGCCGTGCTCTCATACGGTGTCTCTTCTCGCGTTCATTTAATTCTTCAATGATAAGATGCTGCGTTTGCTTAACAATTTCTTCATATAACAACGGCAAAAACATGGAGTAGAAATGTGGCGAGTCCTCTACAAGTAAAATGACCCTAACTAATCCTACTTTTGTATCATGGGCAACATTTTTCCTGTCTTCAATAGATTTGATTATGGCTAGAAATAAGTTTGCGTCACCTTTCCATACAAATATTTCGTCGAAACAAAATTCCGGGTGTCTGCTATCCTCTACAACGCTCATATCGGCCATAGATGTTAGTAAAAGAACAACCGGTAAATTCTCTTGAGTCTCGCGAACCTCTTTCAGTACACCAAACGGACTTGTTTTTCCGGTATGAAGCGTTGTTATAATAAGGTCGTATTTGTTTGTTTTTATTTGTTTTAGAGCTTCTTCTCCGGTTGGAACAGAATCAATTTCCGGAGGCGAGGATAAATTCAATTCCATATACTCCCCAATAACCTGTTCGCCCAAAAGGGCATCGCGCTCAAAAACAAAAGCATCATAAACGGTAGAAATAAGAAGGATTCTCTTAATGCGAAAGCTCATCAATTGACGAAGAATATCGTCGCCATATTTGTACTTGTTGTAATACTCAATAATATTGAAATCGCTCATCGTTTCAAATCTCCCTTATAAACATAAGTAGCCGGTCCGTCCAGCCAAATATTGTGATATTTCTCTCCGTCATATTTAAAGCGAACACTAAGCTTGCCACCACGAGCCAGAATCACATATTGATCATAATGATGGCCTAAAGAGTGGTGGACAATTGCAGCTGCAACCGACCCCGTTCCACACGCAAATGTTTCATTTTCAACTCCGCGTTCATATGTCCTAATCGCAATTGTGTTTTTATTTTCCACTTTAATGAAGTTCACGTTACAACCAGCCGGAGCGTACATTTTATGTTCTCTTAGCGCCCTACCGCGACCATATACGTCCATATCCACGAGCTTATCCACATATTCCACATGGTGTGTAGAACCGGTATCTACGCTATATCCCACACCCATTTTTCGAACACCATCAACGTCTTTCATCTTCAAGGAAATCCTTCCCGGTTGAATGATGGCAGCGCTGTGCCTTCCGTCAATCGCATCAAAACATATATCCCTGTCCTTTGTGATATATCCACAATCACGGGCAAATGCAACCAGGCATCTTCCACCGTTTCCACACATAGTCCCCTCGTATCCATCAGCGTTAAAATATAACATGGCAAAATCTTTATCTTTGGACTCCCGGAGTAAAATCAACCCGTCGCCGCCTATGCCAAATCTTCGGTCACAAAGTTCCTTGATCAAAACGTGGTTATTTTCCGGAAATCTGCTTTCTATATCTTTAATAAGAACAAAATCATTTCCGGCGCCTTGATATTTTGAAAATGAAATATGCATGAAAGTGATCTCCAAATTATACCTGTACTAAAAATATAGGAATTCACTATGGAAATACCAAATACCAAAAAATGCATGTTTCACGTGAAACTTATAGATGGTGTTGTGAAATTCTCTTCGATTTTCATTTTCATGGAAGAATCATTTTTGTAATATAAACCATGTTGTCATCGTCTCAAAAAAGTGTTTCACGTGAAACATCTAAGATATCTGATGTTCTGGAGCTCTTCCGGGCCGATCCGGATTTTATGAAGGGAATATCACTGCTAAAACATCGTGATTCACTTGTGTTGAGTACAAGCAATTCAACTTTTGTGTTGTTTTGGTTGAAAATGCTAAGGGATCAGGGGTATTTCCCTCTTATTATATTTGATAAAGAAAGTGATGCCGAATCTTTTTATGCAGATGCTCTTGGCTTTTTCACGCAAGGCAAATTAGCGTGGATCCCCTTGTTTTTAAAAGGTTCTTCTTTCCACGAAAACCCCGGTCTGGAAAATCACATCTCTCGTTTTCTTGATGATTATTATAATAATGCTCTAGATATCGTCTTGTCCTCACCGGAAATATTTAAACAGCGGGTACCAGATAAAGTTGGCCTTAGGGAACATATAGTACATTTTTCTGTCGGTAAAAAATTTAACTATTCCTCCCTTTCGGAACGACTTGTTAAAATGGGGTATCAACGAAGCAATATGGCAGAGTATTGTGGCGAATTTGCTGTACGAGGCGGAATAGTTGATATATACGCTTATGGGGAAACTTATCCTTTCCGTATTGAATTCTTTGGAGACACTGTTGAATCTGTACGGCGCTATAACCCCGGCGATCAGAATACTTTCGATATTTGCCAAAATGCTCATATTCGCCCGGCTTCATTTTCTGAATTTTCTCATTCTACTATCAGCGATATCCTCCCCAATAACACTGTTGTTATAAAAATATTAGAGGGAAACAACAAGGAAGGGTTTGGTTCTTACAATATCGATATTCCCTTTAAACAAGTCACTTTTAAAACAGCCGAACCGGGCGCAGATGTGCAATTTTTGATTGCAGATATTAACCCACCAAGAAAGGCCGATTCTCCAAATTTTTATAAAAACATATTGAACGAACATAAGCGAATTTTGGTGTTCACCGAGCATGATCTTTTGGGAGAATCGTTCCGAGAAAAATTTGGTGATCGAGCATCATACTATCCGGTTAATGTGCGAGTGGGTTTTCAATATAAACCGCTTGATCTTGTGCTTCTTTCCGGACGCGAGATATACCACAAAGAGCACTATATAAACCCAAACAAAAGATTTATTCCAGAAAAATCAACGCGGATCAACATCCTGGATTCATTGGAATATGGCGAAGCTGTTGTTCATGTGGATTATGGTATTGGCATTTATCGCGGCATAGAACTGCTTGAATTTCGTGGTATTAAACAAGAATCCATGGTAGTCGAATATAAAAATAAAGATCGTGTTTTTGTGCCTGTACGCTATATGAACAAAATATTTAAATATAGTGGTGAAAAGCCTGCGAAAGTTCACTTGGATCAGATCGGAAGTACGCGCTGGGATCAAGCAAAAGCTACAACACGAAGCTATTTAAAGAAGGCGGCATTTGATCTGCTTTCACTATATCAAGATCGCAAAAAATTTCCCGGATTTGCTTTTCAGGCCGATACCCCTGATACCCTGCAACTGGAAGCAAGCTTCCCCTACGACGAAACACCGGATCAACAACTGGCAATTCAAGATATTCGCAAAGATATGGAACAAGAGCGGATCATGGATCGACTTATTTGTGGTGATGTGGGTTTTGGAAAAACCGAGGTTGCCATCCGCGCGGCTTTTAAATCAGTGTATTCCGGTAAACAGGTTGCTATTTTGGTTCCCACTACTATGCTTTGTTTTCAACATTATGAAAGCTTTCATGAGCGACTTGATGCTTTTGGAATTAAAGTAAGTTATATAAATCGTTTTGTTAGCCCCGGGGCACTAAAAGAACGACTTGCCGGGATTAAAAACGGACAAATCGATATCTTAGTGGGCACTCATAAAATATTGTCTAATATATTGTTATTTAATGACTTGGGGCTTTTAATTATTGACGAAGAACATCGTTTTGGTGTCAACCACAAAGAAAAAATCCAAAACATGAAGCGGCATGTAGATGTGCTTACCTTGACGGCTACACCTATCCCCCGGACGCTTCAGCTTTCTCTTGTTGGTTTAAGAGATATCACCAAGATCGAAACACCACCCAAAGAAAGACTTCCCATATCAACCAAGATCATGTACTGGAATGATGGCGATATTAAAGCTGCGATCCAACGAGAGCTGGAAAGAAGTGGTCAAATATTTATACTTCACAATGTGATTGAAGAGCAACCGGCACTGCAAGAAAAAATTGAAGAAATGTTTCCTTCCTTTGGGGTTCGGGCGGCACATGGAAAAATGCCGGGAAAAGAACTTGAAAAAACCATGCTTGATTTTTATCGCCACCACTTTGATATATTGATATCAACAACGATCATTGAATCAGGTATTGATGTCCCTAACGCAAATACTCTTATCGTTATGAACGCCCAAAATTTTGGACTCTCACAACTATATCAGATCCGGGGTCGTGTTGGCCGCTCTTATAAAAAAGCTTTTGCCTATCTTGTTGTGCCCCGGGGGAAACATATTAATCCAACAGCAATGAAACGACTACAAACCTTGGAGTATTACACTGATCTTGGTTCGGGTTATCAGATAGCAATGCGCGATCTTGAAATTCGGGGCGCCGGCTCTCTGTTTGGGGTTGAGCAAAGTGGACATATAAATCGCTTGGGCTATGCCTATTTTAATCGCATGTTCACCGAAGAGGTTGATACCCTGAAATCCCTGAATTCAAATGAAGAAATAAATTTGAACGCCGTGCCGGATATTCATCTTGAACAAGCCGCCTACTTTCCCGATGATTACATTAACAATAAGGACATTCGAATTTCCTGTTATCGCAAGATGTCAGAAATCCTCTCTTATAAAAAGAAAAGCAAACAGGCGCTTCAAGAGCTCGAACATCTTAACTGGTCTATAAGGGATCGTTTTGGGGAATTGCCCGGGGAGGCGAATAATCTTTTTGAAGAAACACGCCTTGCTCTTTGGTTGAAAAACTTCCATGTTGAATCATTGGTAAAAAAAGACACCTACTTGTTTGTGACCTTCCAAAAAAACATTCCCGTAACAATTCTTCAGGATTCGGCTGGAAAACTTCTTCACTTATTGAACGAACGCGGCATTACAATTGAATTCATTTCTAAAAAACATTTGTCCGCAAAAGTGGGCATGGACTTCCTTTCTGCATTTTTCGCGGGAACAATTAATTCATGACTTGTATTGATGCTGATAAATAAACATTTTATTTTGTTTACTTGTGTGTTAAATTTTCTTGATAAAATTGGAGTATACATGAAACGTTTTTTTCTGCTTGTATTTTTGTTTGGTCTCCTGGTCACATCTTGTACAGTAATGACCGATAAGGATATCGCCGTGGTAAATGGAAAAAAGATCTCTATCGAAGAACTTGGCAAATATATCCCTCTCGAGAGCTTTAACGCTCTTTCTCCCAAAGAAAAAGAACTTCAGGTTAAGAGTCTCTGTGATGATTATCTTGCCCGCTATTATCTCGAGGACCATGGGGATTTTGATTCCGGTGATGTAAAGTGGGAAATTCACGGCTGGGAAATTCGGGAGCTTGCAAATGGAACTTACCAAAATTTAATTATTAATAAATTACTTACCGAAAAAGCAAAAAAAGCCTTGTACGAAAAGATGAAATATGAGCTAAACGTAAGCCACATACTTATTGGCTTCAACAACAAGCACGCATTAAATGAACGTAGTCTCAAAGAAGCAGAGATACTTACTGAGCAACTTTCCCGGGAATTAACGGTTGATAATTTTGATGAGTTTGTTCTTCAATATTCCGATGATCGCAGTAAGGAAAACAATAATGGGAATTTTGGCTGGACCGGGCTGGGTTATTTTGTAGATAAATTTGAAAACGCCGCATATGCTCTTGAACCCGGTGAAATTTCTGATCCAATTGAAACTGATTTTGGTTTCCATTTTATAAAGTTAAATGATCGTCGGGCAATTCCCATTGAGCCTTATGAGAATTTGCAGGTTGATATCCGCGAGATGATATTTAACCGCTGGCAGTCAAAATTTATGCAGCGAGAAGCTGAAGTCTTTGATTCGCTTACAACAGCAAGACCTCTTGTTTACAATGACTCTCTATTAGTTGATTTCGTTGGTCGTTTTAATCGTTTGTCTACTAATGTCTTTTATTCCGAACAATTTACATCATATGATATTTTAGATGTTTTTAGTGATACCTTAATACTTGGATATCTTGGTGAAACGCCACTTAATGTGGCGTGGGTCATTGAATATTTAAAATTGACCAACCTTCAGAGACCCACTCGGTTTACAGACATGGCCTCGTTTAAAAGTTTCATGGGCCAAAACTATATGGGTGCTCTTCTTTATGGGGCGGCCATGGATATGCATTTAAATAAAAATAAGGCGTATTTAAAGACAAAAAATGTTTTTCTATCCCAAAAAGCCGCTGGGCTTTTTGATAAACTTTATGTTTTTGAACAAATTAAACCAAGCAAACAAGATTTGCGGGACTTTCACGAAGAATTCAAGGATGAACTCTATAGTTATGAACCCCGTGTACGTGTTCGCGAAGTCTTATTGAAAGACTCAACGTTTGCTAAAGAAATATATGCTCGCGCCAAAAATGGCGAAAATATTGAAGTTCTAGCAAGTGAATATTCCATACGAAATATCGGCAAAAAGAATAAGGGTTTAATTCCACCTGTAAAGAAAAACCAATATGGGGAAATGAGTATTGCTGCTTTTAATATGCTCGATGGCAAAATCGGGGGTCCCTATCAAATTGGCGAACATTATTCTGTTATTCAGCGTATTGAATATATTCCCAAAACGTACCGGGATCTTAAGTCTGTAGACTATCGCCTGTTAACTGATTATAGAAATCACCATATGGCCGCCAAGCGTCAAGAACAAAATGTTATGTTAAGGGATACTTATAGCGTGAGGGTAAATCCATCATTTATAAAATAAAACATGTTGTTTTCTTTTTGTTGTTATTCCTGTTTGTAACCGGGTGTGATATTTTATTCTTTCAGAATGATCCGATTGTTGCCAGGGTTCAGGGACGACGTCTGCGTACCTCTGATGTCAACAAGGCAATTGGTGAAATGTCTGCCACCCAAAATCGCGAACAGTTTATTGGGCGGTGGGTTGACCGGCAATTATGGCAAATAGAAGCAAAAAAGCATGTTCGTATAAATTCGGAGCTTCGTGACCAAATTGACGAATATGAATCCTCGCTTCTTGTTCGAGAATTTCAAGAAACATATGTTTATAATAATATCATGGTAGATGAAAGCCATGTTCTTAAATATTACGAAGAACATCAACGTGAGTTTATTACAGAGCACGCGGCCGCTTTTGTCGAAATATATAAAACTCCTTCCCGTGATGGAGCAAATGAAGTTCTGGCAGATTTAATAAAAACAGAGCGTCCATCCGTGCCAATACAAATAAAATTGGTTTACAAGGGTAGTTGTGTGGAACCTATTGACAAAGCTCTTTTCTCAAAAAACAGAAAAAACATCATGGGTCCAATTTCCCATGCCGGTCAATACTATGTGCTCTCCATTATTGAATATTATCCCAGTAATTCCCTACTTCGTGTGGAACATGTTCGAGATGATATCATACAAAAGTTGCAAATGACGGCACGATCAAACGCCTTTCAACAAAAACAAAAAGAACTAAAGGACCATATTAATGTCAAAATTTTCAAAACTTCTGATCGCTAGTGTTTTACTTGTTGGCGCTCTTTTTCTTCCGGCACAACAATTAGTTGATGGAATTGCCGCCATTGTTGGGGAAAATATTATTTTATATTCGGAGATGAACCAATACGCATTTGAAATTGCTCAACAAAACGGTATTGATGTTTACAATAATCCTGAAGCGTTTAACACTATTCAGCAAGATGCCTTGCGCGATTTGGTAAATTCAAAAATAATTATTCTTCAGGCAGAAGCCGATTCTGTTGAGATCAACGAACGCAATGTTGAAATGACAACAGATCAACAAGTTCAACAATACATTGAAATGGCCGGATCAGAAGAAATGTTGGAAATGTATTTTGACACACCTTTAAAAAAAATCCGTGAAATGCTTTATGAGAGAGTTAAGAGTTCGATGATTTCACAACAACTTCAAAGTGAAAAATTTTCAAAGATCAAGATATCGCGCCCTGAGGTAATTGATTTTTTTAATACCAATAAAGATTCTCTTCCTGATCTTCCGGAGCGCATTGATGTTGACCATATCCTAATCACAGAAAAGCCCTCTCCCGGGTCAAAACAAAATACCCTAAAGATGATAAACAAAGTCAGAGATGAGATCATTGCGGGCACCTTAAGCTTTGAAGATGCTGCTTTTGAATATTCACAAGACCCCGGTTCTGCTGAAGATGGCGGGGATCTTGGTTTTGTTCCAAAAGGCACGTTCGTTAACGAATTTGAAAAGGCCGCGTTTGCCTTAATGCCAGGTGAAATATCAGAACCAATTGAAACACAATTTGGTTATCATATAATTCAAATGATCGAAATTCGTGGTGAACTAATTCACGCACGCCATATTTTATTTTCTATTCAAACAACTGAATCTGACAATCAATATGTTATTAACATCTTATCCACATTGCGTGACAGTATCTTGGAAAGTGGTGATTTTGAGTATTTTGCACGGAAATACAGCGAAGACCCCGATGTAAAAATGAACGGAGGGCATCTGGGTGAATTTGCCATTGAAACCCTACAAATTCCAGAGTTTGGAGAGGTGTCTGAAACCCTGGAAGAAAATGAAATTTCAGAACCCTTTATATCTCCATATGGCTTTCATATTCTACGTTTAAACAAACATATTGGTGCTGAAAAGATAAGTTTAAAAAAACATTATCCCATCCTTGAAAATATGTCCTTAAATCAAAAACAATCGGCCTTTTGGGAAAATTGGATGGAAAGTTTGTATGGAAAATACTATGTGGAAATAAAGTTCTAATTTTGGGATAATATTAATAATTCTTCCTCTTGTCTTGCTTTGTTGTGCACATGGAGTGAATTATCCACATTATCCACACACTTATTCACTTTACAAGACTTTCATAATTCACTTATAATAAAGCATATTTAAAAATTATTCACGAAATTCACACTATTAAGAATTTTACTATGTATTTTAAAGAAAAAGATATTAAATTAATTGACGTTGATGTTAATAAATGATTGAGGTGATAAATGAAATTTACTGTTTCAAAAGAAAACTTTTTTAATGTTTTGCAAAAGGTATCCAATGTAACCCCTGTAAGATCTACTTTACCGATTTTATCTTGTATTCTTTTTACTGTAAAAGACAATACACTAAAGATGCGCTCTACAGATCTTGAAATTACTATGGCCGCTTCTTGTGATATTCAGATGGAAGAAGAAGGGGCAATTGCCATACCAAGTAAGATTATCAAAGAGATCACAAGTGAGCTTCCCAACACTCTGTTGAATTTTCACATAGAAGACGAACAAGTAATTATTACAACAGAACTCGGTGGTGAATATAAAATAATGGGGCATCCCGCAATGGAATTTCCAACCGAACCCATTGTTGACGACAGTAAGATAATCACTCTTCAAGCCGATAAATTTAAACGCATTGTAGAGAAAACGGGGTTCGCCGTAAGTCGTGATGAAATGAAAGTTGCATTAAATGGTGTTTTGTTTCAATTTAGTAAAAATGAATTACGAGCAGTTTCTACTGATGGACACCGTTTGGTGAAATACACACTAAAAGAATTTCAAGGCGCAGAAGATATTAAAGATATCATTGTTCCACCAAAATTTCTCAACTTGTGTGTAAGTAGTATAAAAGATGTTGAATTTGTAACCCTTCGTATTGGGCATAATCACATTATGCTTGAATTAAAAGATATAACAATTTATTCACGAATAATCGAAGAACGTTTCCCTGATTATGAAAGTGTCATTCCCATAGAAAACGACAAAAAAGTTCTTGTGGCAATTGATGAATTATTATCAGTTGTAAAACGCGTGGGTATATTTGCAAGTAAAAACACACGTCAAATATCACTAAGTTTTTCAAACAATAACGCTTTAATTAAAGCCGAAGACATTGAAACAGCATCCACAGCAAAAGAAAAGATAAACCTGGAATATAAAGGCGAAGACTTTGTTATTGGATATAATTCAGACTATTTACGTGAGATGATCCGCCATATTGATGGTGAAAAAGTTGATATTCATCTAAAAAATGCTTTAATGGCGGGATTGTTTTTCCCCACAGAGCAACAATCTGATGAAGAAATACTCTTTCTTCTAATGCCTATTAGGCTTATGTAGATAATTGTTAATAAACTTTTTTCGGGAAATAATATAAAAAAAATACGATTTTAATTATCGCTATAACTACCCTACTATTTTCTTGTTCTTCATATGTCTATTATCCAAACGAAGTAAACACCCCGCTTTTATCCCAGAAAAATGAAACACATCTTGCACTTGGAATTAAAGGATTTGGCGGAGATATCAGGTCGGCTTATACCCCAACAGACCGTATAGGTATTCAATTAAACGCAAATTTATTAAATGTCAAAAATACTGAAACGGTTTCAGAAATCAGCAAGACATTCAGAAATGGAAATTATTATGGTGAATTTGCAACCGGCTATTATAAAGCCATAACGAAAAAAAATATTTGAGGCTTATATCGAAGTTGGATTAGGACAAAGTTTTTCCAATAATCTTACAGATATATCCACTCGCTCCACAAACTATAGTAAACTGTATTTTCAGCAAGATGTTGGATTGCAGACAAAAATCCTCAATTTAGGCATTGCTTTTCGAGAGGCCTATGTTAATGCATATTTAACCAAAACAGACGGAGTAAATCAAAATATTCAAGGAGCAGACTTTTTCTTTGAACCTATTTTATTTTTAGCTATTGATGCCGATCGGTTTAAACTAAACGCTCAAGTAGGATTATCTTACGCAAGCAATGCTTCGATCTCAAACTATCCGCCATTTATTTTTTTCTCCAGGGTTTGAAACAAAATTTTCACTAACTAAACCCAAAGCCGAATAATTATTTCTAATAAAAATAATTTATTAACCACACACTTTTTAAAAAGATATTTTTATATTACATAGTAATATGATAAAACAACTTACAGTCAAAAACTTTCGAATCTTTGATGAAAAAACGGTTGATTTCCACCCGGGAGTGAATGTAATTCTAGGTAAAAATGGTGTGGGAAAAACATCCTTGCTTGAAGCAATATATTTCACCAGTTTTACAAAATCTTTTAAAGCCCCACAAGATGCTGATATGGTAAAACAAGAGAAGGACTTTTTTCAAATATCAAGCACCTGGGAAGAAAGCAAATACAAAAAAGCCCAAGCAAACTACCTCAAGAAAAAAGGCAAACGTTTTATTTTTGACGAAGAAACCATGGTTCGCATGGCTGATGTTAT